>VGTH01000057.1 GCA_016874755.1 Deltaproteobacteria bacterium
GATTTCGAATACGGTGTGCGCTCCGCGTCGATATTCTTTCATCCGCAGACATTACCACAGCTCCGCCAAAACGTGCTAAAGCCGTCGCCTAAAGGCGAGGGCTTCAACCCTCCCAGAGTGGGACAGTGAGAAGCAGCTCGCCGTTTAGATGTTTGGCTAGTTCCACCGCTGGCTCAATCACAGATTCCGCCAGCTCGGAGCCGTCGAGGGCAACGATGATCGAGCGAATCGCCACTTTGTCCGGGGCGCCGTCGGCACGCACCAAGAGCACGGGAGCTGTGGCCGCCTGAACCACTTTGAGCGCCACACTGCCGAGCAGCCAACGGCGCAAGCCGGAGGCACCGTGGGTTGTCATCGCAATCAGGCTCTCCGTGTCACTCTCGGCTCGATCGACGATGACCTCGGCAGGAGTGCCAGGGAGGGTAACGCGATCGACCTTAGCGCCCGCCGGGAAGCTGCGCGCCTCCGCGTCTTTGCAATAATCCGCCGCGCGCGCCAGCGGCGCCTGGTCAGCGCTGTCGGTGACACACAGCAATTCCACCGTGGCACCGGTCGCTTCCGCCAACAACCGAACGTAGGGGAGCGCCTGTTCGGCAAGCTTCGATCCATCCAACGGCACGATAATTTTTCTCATCGTCATGAAAGCGTTCTCCTTGGCACGACGTTGGAGAAACGGCTATCACAATCACCGGGGCACTGCTATAACGCTGGCGTTGAATGCGAGGCCCAGACAAATCGCGGCGCGGTGCTACAACCCCAACTCTTTTTGCGCCTGGCGCACAAAGCTCTGGTCGACGTAACGCTCGGGGGATGGCAGCGGCTCTTTAAGCACACCGTCTTTGAATTGGATGTCGATGTTGGCTTTCAAGCCTTCGATCGTCGGCGCGCCATCAATGGGAAAAACTTTATTCTTGGTAAAGTAGTCGACGCCGCGCCGGGCATAGGGCGGCTTGATGCCCATCTCGGCCGTGAACAGATCGGCCGCTTGGTCGGGATGCTCGTGGATCCAGCGCAGCGAGCGGATATGCGCTTTCAAAAAGCGCACGACTTGGGCGCGGTTTTTCTCGGCCCATGCCGGATTCACCGTGAGGCCGTTGAATTGGTACGTCGAGATCACCTCCATGGTATCGCCCAGTCGTGTGAATCCGTTATCGGCGGCAATATCCGAATAGGGAAAACCCAGCACCGCACCGGCGATGCTGCCGCTCTCCAGCGCCGTCAACCGCGCCACCGTGCCGCCGGAAATAATCGTCAAGAAAAAATCCTTCGGGAAGTGAAGCCCCTTGGTCTTGAGATACTCGAGCAAAATCGAAGTCGCCCCACCGCGCAAACTCGCGACACCCAGCCGCTGGCCCTTCAGCTCGTCGACGCGTTTGATATTCTTAGCGCCGATCAAGAAATACGGCGCCGCGTTGTCGACACCGGCAATGACTTTAAGAATCGCGCCCTTCTCGGCCAGTGCAATGACGCTGTCGGCGTTCAGCGTGCCTAAATGAATCTCGCCGCTGAGCAAAGCCTGCAAATGAATATCCGTCCGGCCGATCATAACCAGCTCGACCTTGACGTTCTCCTGGTTATAAAAACCCCGCTTCTGGGCAACGTAGAAAGGCAAATAGAAAAGCGTCTTCGAAGTCATGCCGACTTTGAAACTTTGCGCGCGGGCCGGCACGCACGCCAAACCGACTCCCAAAGAAATCGCCAAAGCCAACAAAAGCTTGCGTCTCACGTGCAAAGAGTCCTCCTTGCTGATCTCGAACATAGTAATCGCCGAGCTTGCGCGATTACAACTGAAAAAAGCGATTGCAAATCACGGTTCGCTGCAACTAGACACTGCCGCTCGCCGGGCATGTTCTTCAGTCGTGTCCGGCGTATGTAACGATAAGCAGCTCACTTAATAGCCGTTGTCCTGGCCCTATGGTAAATTAGATTGTGGCGCAATCGACCGAACCTGCTCTCCCCGCTTTTGGAAAAGAGGGTGATCTTCCGCGCGGAATTTATCCGTGCGACCTTGCAAGAAACACTGCGCCTTTGGGAAGGGCTCGTGGCAACGGGTCGCTGTGGCTGCGCATTTGCGGCGCGTCGAGACCAACCCTCAAAACTTTCACAGCGCCGTTTCCGGTTTCTTAGCAGAGATCGACCGCATGCAGCTTGAGGTGAGGGAATACCTGAGCATTCATCCCACCGAAGTGTCATCGAGCAGTCCCTCGTGATTACGAACTACCACTTTGAACCTGTCATGAGGACGTACCGAGCCACGTGACGAGTGCGCCAACGAATTCGCGGCAACGCCTTCAGCGATCACGGCAGCGGACTATTCGGCAATTGTTTCTTCACCTGCGGGATCACCTCCGCGCCGAAGCGCTGGAGGGTTTCCGTGATAAACTTCGGGTCCATGCCGGGAAAATCGACCATGAACCACATGACCTCGGCTTGAAATTCTTGGTGATACGCCAGCACCTGTTCGACCACTTCGCTGGGGCTGCCGACGACTAAGCGATCGCGTTTCAGTTCCTCAAACTTCAAATCATATTTCTCGCCGGGCTGGCCCCATTGTTGGTAGCGCAAGTAGCGCCGCTCGTAGCCGTCGCGGATGCGCTCCTCGGCTTCGCGCGTGCTATCGGCGATGCAGAGGTCGCGGAAGATATATAACCCTTTGAACGGTCGCCCCTGTTTTTCCAGCGCGGTTTTGTAAACCGGCAAAGCCTCGCGCAGAAAAGTCTTCGTGTGGCGCCGGCTGGCGATCCAATGGTCGGCGACTTCCGGCACTCTGCCGACGGTTTTCAAAGTATCGGCACCGAGCAAGATCGGCGGGCACGGCCGCTGCAGCGGCCGCGGCTGCGAATTGACTTTGTCGAGCTGATAATATTTTCCTTGGAACGAGACCGTCTCACCGCTCCAGAGCCGGCGCAGTACTTCAACCCCTTCGACCAATCGGCCACGCCGCTCGTGCAGATCGACACCAAAGGATTTGAATTCGTTTTCCCGATAGCCTTGGCCGACCCCCAACAACACTTTACCGCCGCAAAGATTGTCGAGGGTGGCGATATACTCCGCCACCATCACCGGTGGATGCAACGGTAAAATCAGAATCGACGTCCCGAGATACATGCCCGGCACCTGGGGCGCCAGATAAGAGAGCAGCGGAATCGATTGTAGGATCGCCGCATCGGGCCCGCAGAGATAATGCTGCGCGACGAACAACGCTTCAAAGTTATTCTTGTGCGCGACGATTGCCCGCTCGGTGGTTTGCCGACAAACCTCAACTGGATCGACGTCCGATGGATAACTGCCAAACTCAAGACCAAAGCGCATGTAGAGCCCCCTACTCGGAACGCAGAGAAACTAACCACAAAGGGCACATAATCAACTCTCTGGAAATTGTTTTTTGTGTTCTTTGTGCTCTTTGTGGTTAAATCCTCTTCGCGTTTTCACTTCCATGAGTAACACGGGCCCAATTTCTAGTACAACGATCGTTGGCCGGCTGGCGCCGAGTCCGACGGGCCATTTGCATCTCGGCCATGCGCGGTCGTTTCTGATCGCCTGGTGGCACGCGCGCTCGCGCGGCGGAAGAATCGTTTTGCGCCTGGAAGACCTCGACGTCGAACGCGTCAAGCCGAGCTTGATCGAGGCGACGATTGAAGACCTGCGCTGGCTCGGTCTCGATTGGGACGACGAGCCTTACGTGCAATCGCGCAGCGCGGCCGACATCGATGCGGCGGCGCAAGCGCTGCTCGACCGCGGCCTCGTCTACCCCTGCGTCTGTACGCGCAAAGAAATTCTCGCGGCGCAATCGGCGCCGCACGCGGGGGAAACCAGCACCGTCTATCCAGGGATTTGCCGCGGCAGGTTCAAGAATTTAGCTGATGCGGAAAGCGCCAGCGGCCGCCCTGCCGCGCTGCGCTTCATTGTTCCGGATAAACTCGTCCACATCGAAGATGAATTCCAAGGCGTGCGTGAATTCGACGCGCGCCGGCAGATCGGCGATTTTCCCATAGCGCGCAGCTTGGGGCTACCCGCCTATCAACTCGCCGTTGTCGTCGACGACGTCCGCCAGGGTGTGACGGAAATCGTCCGCGGCGCCGACTTGCTAGAAAGCTGCGCGCGCCAGTGGCTGCTGCAAGAAGCGTTGGGCTATCCGCACCCGCGCTGGTGGCATATTCCTCTTGTCACCGATGCCTCCGGGCGCCGCCTGGCCAAGCGCAGCGATGACGTCTCGCTGGCGCGCCTGCGCGGCGCCGGTGTCGACGCCTGGCAGATCGTCGCCTGGGTCGCACGTGGCGCGGGCATAGACATCGGCGATCGCGCCAACGCACGAGATCTCATCAGCTCGTTCGAAATGATGCGGCTACACAGATCCGAAGTTCGCGTTACGCCGGCTGATCTCGCCGCGTTTGGCTTGTAGCAAGCGGGCGCGATGAATCGCGCCCCTACTGCTTTCCGTTTTGCGTTTTTTGCGTATTTTGCAGCATTCTTATCTGCGCCGCAGTGACTAATTGCCGGTGAGGTGATCCAGCTTACCGAAAACCGTCTTTAGTTTGTCGAGCACAATCTTTGGTAGCGGCGGTTTGAGGATCGCGGCGATGTTTTCTTGGAGATGTTCGGGGTTGCCAGTGCCGGTGAGCACAATGTCAACGCCGCGCTCGTGGCGGCAAAAGCGATAGGCCGCCTCCGGCAGCGTCGCGGCGTCGCTCTCTTTCAAAATAAATCCGAGAGGGTCGTAGGCATCGAGTACTCCTTTCGCGATCGCGCCGTTGGCAACGAGCTCGGCGCACATCTCCTTGAGCCGCTTTGGCTGGCTAAGAGCGCGGCGCACGGCGAACATATTGAGCATGCCGACGCCGTCTTTCAGGGTCAGCGGAAAAAGTGTGTTACGCGCGGACGGATTGATCAAGCTAAACCCGACCATCACCACGTCTCACATATTTTCTCGCAGGCTTTGTTGCAGCATGGTGTGCGACGGGTCGGGGACAAAGCCCTCCGTCACACCGATGAAGCGAATCTTGCCCTGTTCTTTTAATTGGCGCATCGCCGGCATCAACCGTTCTTTGCAATACTGATAATCCTTCGGTTCGACGCCATGCAAGTGATAGACATCGATGTAATCTGTGCCAATCAACTTCAGGCTCTGTTCAAACCCTTTCTTTAGTTCCCCCGCAGGATCGGCATGATCTTCACTGGGCAGTGTCTTCTTGGTCGAGATGACGAGCGCATCGCGGCGCATCCCCGCGATCGCTTTACCGACCACCGCTTCGGTGCCGTAGGTCTGAGCCGTATCGAGAAAGTTGACGCCCAGGTCGATGGCTTGCCTGATTAGGGAGACCGCGTGCTGCTCCGAGTTTGGATCGTCGCGCATGCCTAGCCGGCTCGGCCCGCCGCAGCCGAGTCCCGCAACGCTGACTTTCAAACCGGTTTTTCCGAGAGTTGTGTATTCCATGGCACTCGCAGACTTAGTCGCGCTCCACTCTTATCCCCAGCACTTCGCCAGCGGCGCAGACCTCGCCGCGCGCACTGATCGTGCACCGTACCCAAGCCTTGCGCCCTTCACTCTTGGTAATGCAGGCGCGCAATTCGAGGGGCTCTTCGAGGGGCGTCGGTTTCGCGTAGGTAACATTCAGATTGGCCGTGACGTAGCCGATACGCGGCGCGCTGCCGATGGGCCGGTTCTCATTTTTGTAGGCGGTGGCGATTGCCAGATTTAAACTATGACAATCGATCAAGGTCGCGATGATGCCGCCGTTGAGAAACTTTTTTCGGCCGCCGCAGTGGTGCGGCGCCGGCTGCCACTGAGCAACCCCCTCGGCACCGTCCCAGTAGCTTTTGATTTGCAAGCCCTTGTCATTGTCGGCGCCGCAGCCGTAACAAAACGGCACCGCGCCCTGATCTTGGAAGGACGGCTCGCCCATCTCGCGCGGCTATTTGTCTTTGTCGAACTTGAGCGACGCCGAGTTGATGCAGTAGCGCAAGTTGGTTGGCCGCGGTCCGTCGTCGAAGACATGGCCCAAGTGGGCATCGCACTTGGCGCACATCACCTCGGTGCGGCGCATAAAAAAGCTGTTGTCCTCTTCGGTCTCGACGTTCGCTTCGCCCACCGGCGCCCAGAAACTCGGCCAACCGGTGCCCGAGTCGAATTTCGTATCCGAGCTAAACAGCTCGTTGCCGCAGCAGATGCAGCGGTACGTGCCTTTTTCGTGATTGTCCCAATACTGCCCGGTGAAGGCGCGCTCGGTGCCTTTCTCACGGGTGACATGAAACTGTTCGTCGGTGAGGCCTTTTCTCCATTCGGCGTCGGACTTCTTAATCTTTGCCATTGGCGTTCTCCTAGCGCTGCATGTTAACGAACTGCAGCGGGATTGGTTGATTGCTGCCGCGCAGCATCTGGATGACCGTCTGCAAATCGTCGATGCTTTTGCCGGTCACACGCACCTGATTTTCCTGGATCGCCGCTTGCACTTTGAGCTTCTTGTCCTTGATCATCTTAACGATATTGCGCGCTGTATCCGAGTCGACGCCTTCTTTAATGGCGATCTCGCGTTTGATCATGCCCTGCGCCGCCATTTCGTTTTCCTTGGGCTCCAGGCACTTGCGGTCGACCTTGCGCTTGACCAGGTTCTCGATCAGCGTGTCCTGCACCGCGCGCATCTTCATGTCATCTTCGGTGGTGACGTTGATCTTTTTGTCTTTCTTGTCGAGTGTGATCTCAGTTTTAGAGCCGCGGAAGTCGTAGCGCGACAAGATCGTTTTTTTGCTAATGTTCACCGCATTATCGACTTCCTGCAGGTCAATGCGGTTGACAATATCAAATGATGGCATCCGTGCGTCTTCCCTTTAGATGAATGTAGCTCCGATTCGGTTGCGGGAGCCAGTCTATTTTTTTCGCTTTTTGGCGCCGCGCCCTTTCTTGGTCGATTTATTACTGACCTTTGCCTGTGCCAATTGTCCGCCGCTCAAGACAAAGTCAAGAATATCGCTGCGCGTGATGATGCCGACCAACTCCTTGTTATCGAGCACTGGCAGCGAGCCGATGCGGTGTTTGCGCAGCAGCTTCACCGCGTCGCTCAGATTAGTGTCTGGTTTTACCACAAAAACATTGTGGCTCATCACTTCTTCGACGGTGATTTTTTCAGCAAACTCGTCGATCTCTTTGCCGCGGTTGATCAGCATGCTGGTCGGGTAGGCATCGCGGATATCGCGATCGGTGACGATGCCGACTAGCGTTTCGTTTTCGGTCACCGGCAATTGGTTGACGCGCTGCTTGGCCATCAACTGACGAGCGACCGCGATGCTGTCGAAGGTTTCGACGACAAACAGCTTGGTCGACATCCAATCGCGTACCTGTACTCGCTTACCATTGTTTGTCATTTGGGTCATTACTGTTGCTCCACCTTGTAACCCTTTTGCTTGAGCAGCTCGATCACGCCCTCTTTGCCGACCAGATGGGCCGCGCCGACAACAACAAGGGCGTTGTTGCCCTGCTCAATGAATTTCTCGATCTGCGGCAGCCAGCGCCGATTGCGGTCCACGTACAACTTTCGATGCAGATCGGGAAACTCCTTGGCGCCTGTATGCAGCAAAAGTTCCACCGCGCCAGTATCTCCCTTGGCCCAGCTTTGCACGATGTCTTCGACGTATTCATCCAGACGGTCTAAATCTTGGCCCGTCTGCTGAAGCATCGCATCCTGGTCGGCTTTGGACATCTGATCGAGCAGGCCAATCTGAAATTCCAACGTCTCAAGGCCCGCAAGCGGCTTGCCGGTTTCTTTGGCGCGCCCCGCCAGGTATTGGTCAACACCGTAGTTAGGGTCAAAGCCGAGCTTCTGCAGTTTTAAAGCGGTTAGCGTCAGCGCGACAACCCAGGGCTTGAGCGGATTGAACATGCGCAAATCCACCCCGAGCTCCTTGGCGCGCTTTTCCGCCAGGGAAAAAGTTTCAGGTGCAATGTTTTGCTGCAGTGTCGTGCCGTCTCGATAAACGCCTTTGGCGAGGGTCAGCGCCTGCGCCTGCTCGGGCGTCGAAGATTGCAAGTCGATCTCAAGGACCAATCTTTTGGAATTGTCGAAGGCCTCCTCGAGCGCTTTTTTCAGCGGGTAGTGCGTGCGCTTGAGAAAATGGATGGAACCGGCGACGTAGATGCTCTTGGCGCCATCTTTGGAGGTCACACGCCAAAGAAAAGTTTTTTCTTGGGAGCGGGCCGGCGCGGAGAAAAAAAGCAGCGCTAGCAGGGCCACTAGCGCTGTCGTCAAAACCCGGCTCCAGATCGGAGCTTGCGGTCTACTTACCATTCCAACTTGATACAGATTTCTTCGCCGCGCTCTTCGACCGGCAACACCGTCAGCGGAGCGCCACCCTGGGGCAGAGTGCATTCGCCCGACGCCAGATCAAAGCAATAGCTGTGATTGTTGCAGCGCAGTTTGGGACCGTCGAGCAACACGCCCGCCACTTTCAGGTCAGCTTCTTCGTGCGGACACTGTCTGGCAAAGGCAAAATACTTGCCTTCGATGAGCGTCACGAGCACCTGACGCCCACCGAGGTCTGCTTCTTTCATAACGCCGGGGGTGAGTTCTCCGACGCGAGCTACCGGAACGTACGCAACACCCATCGTTACGCGGCCGCCTTTTGTTGGCGATAGAGCGGGCCGCGCATCACCTGCCCCGGCAGGTCGCCGGTCATCCGGCCGTGATCGTGGACCACGGTGCCGTTGACGATGGTATAATGCATGCCCACCGCCTGCTGCACCATGCGCTTGGTGTTTGCTGGAAAATCGTTGGCCCAGGTAGGCTCTTCGGCGTTGACCGTGTTGGGGTCGAAGATAGCGATATCGGCCGCATAGCCCTGACGCAGCAGGCCGCGCCCCTGCAAACCAAAGATCGACGCCGGATGGAACGTTAGTTTGTGAACCGCCTGCTCCAAGCTCATCACCTGGCGCTCACGCACCCACAGGCCTAACAAAATCGTCCCGTAGCCAAAGTCGGCGCCGAACAGCACATGCGCCCCCGCATCCGAAGTTCCGACGAGCACATACGGGCTGCGCAGGATTTCGCCCATGGCATTCCAGTCGCCGCCGTTGTTGGCGTTCCAGAAAATGGTTTCGAGATTCTCTTCGAGGGCAAGATCGAGAAACGCATCGATGGGCGCCTGATTGCGCATGGCCGCCAGCTCGGCAATCGTCTTGCCGACGTATTTTTGGTTCTCCGGCTTAAAAACTTTTTCGACTTTGGGAATGTCCCAACGGCGGTGAAAGTTGGCGTTCTTCACGGTGTCGAGCTCGCCTTGCAGTTTCTTGCGCGTGTCGGCGTCGGCGAAAGCTTGCTTACGCACTTCCACCGGCAGGAACATCAAATTTTTCCAGGTCGGGAATTCATCGAAGATCTGGCAGTCTTTCAACGTGAAATGACGCACCAGCGGCACTGTCATCGACAAGCCGTACGCTTGGTAGCCGGCTTTGAAAATTGGTTCGACGGCGTCGAGCTGCTCGCGCCATAGGTTGGGTTCGGACCAGCGGTGCTGCAGGCTTTGCCAGAGAATCGGCCGCTGCGTGCGCCGCGCCAACTCGTGATACCACTCGAAGTGCTCGACCTTGTTGCGGCCAAGAATGGTCTCGATCACGCCGCCGTTGCGCTCACCCAGCACATCGCACAACGTGAAGAATTCATTGTCGTCCGCCAGCCGGCTCGACACCGGTTTGCCATCTTCGCGCATATGGCGATCGTTGCGATTGGTCGACATGCCGAGCGCGCCGCCATCCATTGCTTCACTGATGAGACCGCGCATTTTTTGGATTTCAGCGCCGCTGGCCTTACGCTCGACGGCGTCTTCACCCATCACATGATGGCGCACGGCGATGTGACCGACTAGCCCGCCGACGTTGATGCCGACTTTGCCTTCGAAGTTGTCGAGATATTCGCCGTAGCTATGCCAATTCCATTTGACGCCCTGCTCCAAGGCGATGCGCGGGATCGCTTCAACCCGCACGAAGCTTTTAACGATGGCGTCTTCGATGCCAGCCTTAACTGGCGCTAGCGATAGACCGCAGTTACCCATGACAACGGACGTCACACCATGCTGCGGCTCACAGGTGCCATAGGGATCCCAAAGCATTTGCGCGTCAAGATGGGTGTGATGGTCGACAAAGCCGGGCGACACCGCAAGGCCAGCCGCGTCAATGGTTTTCGCTGCACCATCTTTGATTTTACCAATCTCGGCAACTTTGCCGTCTTTGACGCCGACATCGGCTATATACGATGGCAGCCCCGAGCCATCAACAACCCGCCCGCCGCGAATCAAGAGATCGTAAGCCATATTCATGCCTCCGTTGAGAGTTTAGGCCATACGGCCTTGCCGGTATTCGATCCAGCCAGGAATAATAATTTGCACCATACGCAATGGTCATTTGTCAGTCAACCAAACGAAACTCATGCCAGAGTCGCAGTTTAGAAATTATGCGGTGCAAAATTTCGCAGTTGCGAGAATCAATGATGATGATCCAATCGACTTAAAGATTGGATCATTACAACAGCTGCAGGTTGAATCCAGAATTTTGGTCTGCCTCCTGTAGGCCCTACCCCTCATGGTCAACCACGTCGCGCGGTTCGCGCCGACCATAAGCCGCAGCAACTTTGTTGGTGGCTAAATCCACTGGGTGGAGAACGTAACCGAAAGTTGGATCTCGCAGGGTCCGAAAAAAACGATAATCGCCGTCAAAAACCCATTCCAGTTTGGTTAGCTCAGCGCCGCGTTCTAGCAACGCCGTGCACATCGCAGGTGTGCGCCGCAGCCATTGCACTTTGAAACCGTGCTGCTCGAGCAGCGCACCGTCAAATTCTGCGACGGTCTTCACACGATTTTCTTGGTCATGAAAGACATCAATGTCTCCAGAAAAACGCGGGGGGGCTTTATTGATAGCCGTGCTACCGGCAACGTAACTCTCTGGATTACGGTGCGCGGCCAACAACTGGAGAATATCGCCTTGAATCTTAGACAGCGGCACCGCAAGCCTGCTCGATCTGCTCGGCGAGCCTGCGCGCTTCCAAATTTCCCTCGACCCGAAGGCTGCGAGTGATCGCTAGTGCGTCCGCCGGTGTGGGGTCGGGGACCGGCCTGCTACTCCACAAAGCAGATACTCCGAACTCTTTGAAAGCGCGGTGATAAAGGCTCACTAAATCGGCATCTATGGCAGTGGATTCGCTTTTTATGGTGGTCAGTTTACCACGAGCCCGGAAACCTGGCAAAACGGTGCCGTTCTATTCGCGCGAGTGATGCGCCAACTCGGCGGCGTGCTGCTCCCAATTCTGGCCGTCGAATTGGCTAATCGTCAGGCTGCGAATCGTGCCGCGCTCGAGGCAGCGCACGTTCACACTGTAGCCGTCGGGATTGGAGCGCGGCACGTAGAACGACTTGATGCCGCAGACTTTACAGAAGAGATGCCGTGCGACACCGGTGTTGAACGTGTACGCGGTGAGCGACTCGGAACCCTGCAAGAGTTTGAAACGTGACTTGGGAACGATGAGGTGGAGATAGGCGGTCTTGCTGCAGATGGAACAGTTGCACTCGGTGGTTTCAATATCGGCGGGTGCCTCGACCGTGAATTTCACGCGGCCGCAATGACACCCGCCGGTGTGGGTGATTAATGCCAACGCCCTGCTACGCGGCCTTTTCCATCGCCGCCGTGTAGCTGCCGGTGCGCGCGGCGCTGTTCATCTTGGCGCGATGATAGAAAATCTTCTGCGCCGCGGCGAGGTTGCCAGCTTCGCCTTTCCAGGTCTTGAGCGCGGGATCTTGCAAGGCGCGCGCGAAGGAGAAGCTTACCTGCCAGGGATGTTTGCCCAATTGGTTCATCCGGTTCAAATGCTCGGTCGAGCTCTCCGGGCTCTGACCGCCGGACAAGAAGGCGATGCCCGGCACAGCGCCGGGCACGGTGCGCTTGAGAGTGCGGATGGTCCGCTCGGCGACTTCGTCGACGCCAGCCTGGCGCGGATTATCTTTGCCGGACACCACCATGCTCGGTTTCAAGATCATGCCTTCCAAGTGCACGCGCTGTTCCATCAACGCGTCAAACGTAATGCGCAGCGTCTCGGTCGTCACTTCTTCACAACATTCGACGGTGTGATTACCATCGAGCAACACTTCCGGCTCGACGATCGGCACGATGCCGCCCTCTTGGCACAGCGACGCGTAGCGTGCTAGCGCATGGGCGTTTTCCTGCAAGCAGGTGTAAGTCGGAATGCCGTCGCCGATGGTGATCACCGCGCGCCACTTGGCGAACTTGGCGCCGAGCTCGCGGTACTCCTTCACGCGAGCGCGCAGGCCATCGAGCCCTTCAGTCACGGTCTCCTTCGGAAAGAAAGGGATATCTACCGGCCCTTTATCGACTTTGATTCCCGGCATGATGCCCTTCTTGGCAAGCAGCTGCGGAAAAAGCGTGCCGTCCACGCCCTTTGTGCGAATCGTCTCGTCGAAAAGAATCACGCCGGCGATCGCTTCTTCGACGCCTTTGGTCGTGAACAACATGTCACGATAGGCTTGGCGGTTCTTATCGTTGTTTTCGATTTTGATGCTGTCGAAACGTCTTTGAATGGTGCCCATGCTCTCGTCAGCGGCGAGAATTCCTTTGCCCGGACCGACCATCGCCTGCGCAATGGATTCAAGTTCTTGTTTAGACATGGCTGCGGTGCCTCCTTGGTTTCATATGCGAGTTGGACCATTTTACATTCTCGGCCGTCCGTGGCAAGGCGTAATGTAGAGAATTCAGGGAGCATAAACATGAAACTGCTAATTCACTGGGTCATCAGCGCCGCCAGTCTGATTATCGTCGCATATCTCTTCCCCGGCATTTCGCTCGAAGGCGTCGGTCCGGCGCTGATCGCGCCCATCGCCATCGGTCTGATCAACGCCACCATCGGGTTCATCCTCAAGATCGTCACTTTTCCACTTACGCTACTGACGTTGGGAATCTTTTGGTTGGTGATCAACGCGCTCATGCTGATGCTCGCCGCCTACTTCGTGCCCGGCTTCTACGTCGCCGGTTTTTGGTCGGCATTCTTTGGCGCCATCGTGCTCAGTATCGTTAGCACTATTCTCAAGCGCATTTTCGATTGACAGCAATTCGGAGTCCTTCGACAGGCTCAGGACGAACTGAACAAGAGTGAAACAAAGAGAACGAATCCGTTCATGCTGAGCCCTTCGACTCCGCTCAGGACAGGCCTGTCGAAGCATGCATGCCCTTTCGCTTTCGTGCTAAAGCCCAGCGACAGCCTCCCGCCAATAGCTCTCGTCGAAAAAACGCTCGGGCGGCTCGCAGGGCGGTTTGTAAACGCCCATCTCCTTGCGCAGCTCGATGACCACGCTGATCGCCACCGGATTGATGCGCGCCCGCGGCACAACTTTGGAATAGGCAATCTCCGCTGCTTTGCGGTTGAGGCCTTCTTTTTCCATCGACAGATTCAACGTCTCTTCGCGATTCTCTCCCTTGAGCAGCCAATCGGTCGCCGCCGCCCAAGCGCGAATGAAGCGCACCACCAACTCGCGGTGCTCCTTCAGCCACGGCCGCAGCGTCCAGCCGCAGGTGAGCGGCCAACCGGGCACGTAGTTAATGGCATCAGCCAGCAAAATACCGCCGGCAGCGAGCGCTTTGTCCGACGCCGGCGGCGTCAGCATCGCCGCGACAACGCGTCTTTCGAGAAACGCCTGCAAGCGCACCGGCGAGCTGCCGATGATCTCGATCTGATACTGGTTATCGTCCATGCCGTGCGTGCGCAGGATTTTCTTGCGGATCAAATCGAGATTGGAATCGCCCGGATCTCCCGCCAGTAATTTGCCGCGCACCTTCTCAATCGAGTCGTAACCTGGTTGGCCAATGAGATAGGCGCTCAGCCCCTCCTCAGCTTGCATGAACAGCGTGTAATCGACGCCATCGGTGGTGGTGCGCGCAATCATGGTATCGGCACTGCTCAAGGTAAAATCCCACTTGCCCTCGGCCATGCCCTTGTTGTGATCCGGCGCATAGGTGGTCTCGTGAAACCGCACTTCAAGATTTTCTTTGGCAAAGAAACCCTTGTACTCCGCCACCAAATGCGGCGGTCGCCGGTTGTAACCAGTAGTGCTTAGAACATCCATCACCGCTCTCCTTCCGAGCCCTCTTACTACCGCCTCGCGCCCCAAGCCTCAAGCCTAATCGCTTGGCATGAGCCCCAAACGAATGTAAAAGTTTTCTCAGGCCATTACTCCAATACACCATCACTCCAACCCCAAAGGATTTCCATGACGCTCAAAGACAAAGTCGCAATCATCACCGGCGGCGGCCGCGGCATCGGCAAAGCCATCGCCGCGCACTACGCCCGCGAAGGCGCCACGCTGGCCCTATGCGCGCGCACTAGCGCGGAGCTAGATCAGACGGTTAAAGCATTGCGCGGGGCCAACACCGAAGTCGAAGGCTGGGTCTGCGACGTGTCGTTGGAAGAACCGGTGAAAGAATTCGTGGCTAATGCCCATAAGCGATTTGGCCGCATCGACGTGCTGGTGAACAACGCTGGCGTCATGACGCGCCCGGCGCCGATGATTGAGATGGACGTGAAGAAATTTGACTACACCATCGCAGTTAATGTGCGCGGGCCCTTTCTAATGACGCAGCAGGTGCTGCCGATCATGATCAAACAAAGAAGCGGCTCGATCATCAACGTGTCGTCGATGATCGGCCGCGGCGCCTACGCCAACTTTCTCGCTTACGCGACCTCAAAATGGGGCTTGGAAGGCTTCACACTAACGCTCGCCGCCGAAGCACGTTCAGCGAATATTCGCGTGAATTCGGTGGAACCAGGCTACGTCGCGACGAAACTTACCGGTTACAATGGCAGCAAACCCGAATCGGTGACCGACGTGTTCGTCTATCTCGCGTCCGATGAATCGAAAGGCGTGACCGGCAAGCAGCTAAGCTCGTCGGGCTGGAAGTCGCAGGTAAAGTAGATTCCTATGGCACCACGAAGACACGCAGTTCGGATTTTGATTCACTAAACTTCTTTTCATAACTTCGTGCACTTCGTGCCTTCGTGGTGAACTGTTTTTCAGATTGCACTTCACACTCGCTCGACACGATACGCCGTGCCGAACGCGCCAAAGTCATGGCTGGTCACGCCGTTTAGCACCGACCCGACGTATTGCTGCAAAGGTTCGACCACGGTCACTTTGACGATGGCGCTCTCATCGATTTTCACCAGGCCTGCGTGCACCACCGCCGCCGCCAGGAGGGAGTCACCGGTGTAGACATCCGTGCCCCACAGCGGCCCATCGTTGACGCCGGTGACGCGAAAGTAGAACGTTGCCCCGGTGCGGTCGCACAGATCGATCATGGTCGGCGGCGCCTCCGAGGCGAGCATGCCTTGATCGAGCAGGTGTTTGATCTGCTTGGGCGAAAAACGTCCTTGGCGATCGAAGTGAGCGACTAGTTCTTGGACTACTTTCATTGGTTCTCCTTGCTTTGACTACAAAGCTGTTACTCCAGCGCAATCACCTGTCCATAGGGCGGGCGAAACGCACCCGAGCTAAGCGGCAGCAGCCACACAACCTGATAGGGCAACGGCTCGGCTGGAAATTCGACATCGCCGTCGGTCACGACCACGACGTTGCGCACCTGCGGATCGTCGGCCAAATGGCGCAGCGCCGGCGACAAGTCGCTGCCGCCGTAACCGGCAATCTCATGCTGCACCAGCTCCGCAGGCACAAGCCACTCGTCCGCCGTGACTTCCGTGTCGCACTGCACCATGCGCACTTGATCGAGGCCCTGGGCGTCGCAAAACTCCGCAAGCGCACCTAGGGCGCGCGGGATCTCGTCGCTCATCGAACCGCTGGTGTCGAGCACGATGTTCAGCAGCCAGCTGTCGCGCCGGCGCCCCGGCAGAACAACGTCCTGGCGCTCGGCGCTGCGCCGCGACGGCCGGGCAAAAGTCCGTTCTCCGGCCGTGGCGGACTCCAGCCAGCGCTGCAGCGCCATCTGCCAAGGCGCGCGATAGATACCGCGCAGCGCCGCCACCATCTGCCGGCTCGCTCCGGCGTCGGTGCCGTGCACTCCTTTGAGCGCGCCCATCAGCTTGGCGAGCGCAAGAGCCTTGCCCGCCGCCGCTTTGACCGCTTCCCCATGCGTCCTTTGATCGGCGACGTCCGCTGGAAAGAGCTCGCGCTCGCGCGTCGTGTCGAGCACGTCGCCGGACTCGCCGCCGCCTGGCTCGGCACGGGAGCGGCCAAAAAGTCGCCGCACGGAGATCGCCGCCCCCTGCCAAACTTGCGTTCGGGTTTGTTGCTGCGCGCGGGCTCGGCGCATTTCCAGAACGATTTGTTCGGCGGATTTGTCACGCGCCCCGCGCATCTCGAGACCGCCCGCCGGAATGGTTTGCATGCCCAGCTCGCGGCGCAGAATATCGTTGATAATGTAGTCGTGCGCGTAGTTGAACTCGAGGCGGCTGCTGCCCTTGGCGCGATCGTGGGTGCGCAGGGCGAGATGCAGCATCTCATGGGCCAGCACGAAAATAAGCTCGCTGTCGTTCAGGCGCTCGACAAACTGCGGATTGGCCACCAGCCGGCCGGAGGCGAAGACGCCCATGGTCGGCACGCGCTCATCAAGCGCAATGCGGGTCGCGGCGGCGAGGCCAGAAAGGTACGGGAACGGCGCCGTTAGCAGACGCAAGCCTTTGTTGAGGCGCGCCAGCTGTGCCGCATCGGGCGATGTTTGCGATGTGCGTGCTGCGTCCAATGGCTGCGTGCGCTATCCTTGGCGGGAAATCTACAGCCGCGCTACTTGTTTCAGCAGGTCGAACATCGCCGGGTCTGCGCCCAGGGCCGACCAGCGGTCGACCATGTCCGCCACCAGGGAAAGCTGGTGCTCCGCCGGCAGGCTGCGCAGAAAGCGGTTGACTCTGCGTGGCTTAACATCGACGAGCTTATTGTCGCGCACTTGCTGGCGAATGCAGTTCAAGACAAACCAGCGCGCGGCGTCACTCTTCGGTAGCAGCGCAGCGTCTTCGATATAGCGCTGCAGCGGCAGCAGCGCGGCGATCGACTCTTCCGCCAAAGCGCAAAAAACCGCGGCGTCTTCGGCGGACAGTTTACCGAAGGCGAGCACGCGGCGCATTTCTTTGGTCAAGATACCGCTGCGCTCGGCCATGTCGAGCGACTGCGAGAGCAACGCCCAAGCCCGCGGCGTCGAGAACGGCACGGGTTCCGCGGGCACGGCGCGCATGAGCGCGTCGGGCACCGTTTGAATGAAACCGCAAATCTCTTTGCGCACGCCGTGGGCCTTGGCCCAGGACAACCATTCGCCGGCATCGACTTTGATATTTAAGAGGGTCACGCGGTTGACCAATGCGGAGCTGAGCGAGCGCACCAGCGCGCGGTCTTGCACCCGGTTGCCGGCGGCCACCACCCATGTGCCCTTGGGCAGCTTATATTCGCCGATGCGCCGTTCGAGTAGCAACGAGTAAAACGCCTTTTGCACATCGGGAGCGCAGGCGGGCAGCTCATCGAGAAACAAACAAAAAGGCTCAGGGTGTTCCGGCAGCAACAGACGCGGCGGGCAGAAGACTGACCGCTCGCCGACAATGCGCGGCACACCGCTGACATCTTCGGGCGCGATCTGCGTGCCCAAGAGCGAGCGGCACGGTAGCTTCATTTCCTTCGCCGCTTCGTAGACCATTTCCGATTTGCCGACCCCAGGCGGCGAGAGCAACAAGAAACTTTGCTCTTGGGCCATGCATTGGATGAGCTTTTTAGCTTGCCTGAGAGTGATGGTCTCTTCAAGCGGACCGGCCTGCACATTCATCAAGTTCAACTCCGGCACACAGAATCGGAAATTTGAGGTCTTGCTGAATTGGACGCAGCGACGGCGGCTTTCTTCAAAATTGCGAAGAAGTCAAAACAGCAACGCAAAAAGGCGGGTCAAAACCCGCCTTTTTCAACTGACGCTGCGTTTTTTGAAATGGCTGGAGAACTCGGGGAGTTGTTTTATTGGCGATGGCGGATCAGGAGAGACCGAGCAGCTCCATAATCTTCAATTGATCGAAGCCGACCACCGATTGGCCATCGATGATGGTCACCGGCGTGCTTTGAAATCCCTGATCGATTAATTCTTTCATCGCCGCTTTGTCGGCGCGGACATTTTTCTCAACGAACTCAACGCCCTTTTGAGATAGAAACTCTACCTCTTTGTGGCACGGCCCTCAGCCGGGTTGGGTATATACGACGACGCTCTTAGCCATGATCTTCTAACCTCCGTGGCATTTTCAAAGTCGCTCGATCCTAGCATTTTCGTGGCAGGAGAGAAACCCGCCACACCCGCCGCTTCTCCTTGGCAGAGAACCGCAGCGATGGCGGTTCACACTCCATTCACAGTGAGCTTCAAAAGAAACTACCGATTTGTTAGCTTTGAAACCGCTATGAACTCTCCCTCCCCCGCGCTGCAGAAAAGAGCGGCCGTCGGTTTGATGGCGGCTTGCCTCGTTCTACTGCTGCACTTTTCTGGGTGGACTTTCGATCTCTCGGGCCCGAGCGATGTGGCGGCGCTCAAAGCGCACGTCAGCTACCTCGCATCCCCAGAACTGACCGGGCGCGGTGTCGACACCCCGGGCATCAAGCTGGCGCGCGACTACATCGCTCGCGAATTTTCCCGCTACGGCCTTGAGCCCGGCGGTGACGGCGGGAGCTTTCTGCAAAGCTTTGAGCTTACCACCGGAGTTACCGTGAAGGAGCCCACGGCCTTGGCCCTCGACAGCGGCAAACCGCTCGCGCTCAACCAAGACTGGGCGCCCATCGGCCTTTCGGCCTCCGGCACCATCGGCGGCGAATTGGTTTTCGCCGGCTACGGCATCACCACCAAGGATTACCCGTATGACGACTACGCCGGCATCGATGCCAAAGGCAAAATCGTCGTGGTGTTGCGCTATGAGCCGCCGCCCAAGGACGACAAGAGTCCCTTTCGCAAGGCGCCGCAATATTCCAACTATGCCACGCTGCGCGCCAAGGCCGACAACGCCAGTGCCCATGGCGCGCTGGGGCTGATCCTAGTCGACGCCGCGCCGCGCCCGGGGGCGCGCGAGCTGGTCTCCACCCGCAACAGCTACGCTCGCGGCGACAACAAAGTCGTCGCGCTGCAAGTCAAGGGTGCCGTCCTTGAACCCTGGTTAAAAGCTCAAGGCTTTTCTTTGGCGGAAGCGAAACAAGCCATCGACCGCGACGAAAAACCGGCATCGAAAGTCCTGTCCGGGGTGAGCGTCACGGCGACCGTCACTTTGGCGCAGCAGCGCCAGCAAGCTGAAAATGTCATTGCCGTGCTTCCCGGCGCCGATCCCAAGCTCAAAAACGAAGCCATCGTCATCGGCGCGCACTACGATCACTTGGGCTATGGTTATTTTGGAACGCGCGATGCCAGCACCGAAGGGCAGATCCATCATGGTGCCGACGACAACGCCTCCGGCACTGCCGTGCTCATGCAGGTGGCCCAACAGATGGCCAAGATGGCCCCCAAGCCCGCCCGCACCATCGTATTCGCCGCCTTTTCTGGTGAGGAGCTGGAACTTTTGGGATCGCGCCATTATGTAAATTTTCCCACAGTGCGGCTATCGGCCACCAAAGCAATGCTCAACATGGACATGGTCGGTAGGCTGCGCGATGACAAGATGACCGTTTTCGGCACCCGCTCGGGGCGGGAGCTCAGCGCCATGGTATTGGCTGAAGCCGCGCTGCGCGGCCTGCAAGTGACCGAGTCCGACGGCGTCGGCCGCAGCGATCACATGTCCTTCTACAATAGGAAGATCCCGGCACTGCACTTTTTCACCGGCTCCCATCCCGACTATCACAGACCTAGCGACACCGCTGGGAAGATCAATATCGATGGCATGGCCAGAGTGGCAAGCCTAGTGGCCGCCGTCGCGCAGCGACTGGCCGACCACCGCGAGGGTTATCAATTCGTCAGCCTGCCGTCGCGACCACCTACCACTGAGGGCGAAAGTTCGAGTGGTTACGGCGCCTATCTCGGTAGCATCCCAGATTTTGCTGAAACCGGGACCGGGGTGAAATTGGCCGGTGTCACGGCGGGCAGCCCGGCGGAGCTGGCCGGACTGCGCGAGGGTGATGTGATCGTCGAATTCGCCAACAGCAAGGTGACCGATCTAGAGGAACTAGCAAAGCTCCTCGGCAGCAAAAAACCGGGCGAAGAGGTCAGTGTCGTGGTCCAGCGCGATGGCGCGGCGATCAGCCTGAAAGTCACCCTGCGCTCGCGCGGATAGCCGATTTTCTTGGGCCAAATGCAAATTTCGGCCCTTAATCCTACAAAAACCTCTCGCAGCGCCGTAACCCTTGTGTTAAGATAACTTCCAAATCAAGGAGGATGCGGCTGATGATCAAGTTATACACCTTTCCGCCATCGACCAACTCCCGCAAAGTGCGGATCGCGCTGTTGGAAAAGGGGTTGGAGTTCGAAAGGGTGAATGTCGATCTTACCAAGCGCGAGCAGAAGAACCCGGAATATTTGAAAATTCATCCCTTTGGCCAGGTGCCGGCTTTAGACGACGAAGGTTTCGTGCTCTACGATTCGACGATCATCAACGAATATCTCGCCGACGAATACCCCTACCCGCCTTTGATGCCAAAGGATTCTGAGGGCCGCGCCCGGGCGCGTATGATGGAGGACTTCCGCGACAGCCGCTTCAATCCAGCTTTCGTCAAGATCATCCAGGAGATGCGCAAGCCGGAAGGCGAGCGGGACGCGAACAACGTCACAGCCGCCAAAAACGAAATCGCCGCCTGTTTCGACCGCATCGAAAAGGAATTGGAAGGCAAAGAATATCTGGTTGGCACCTTCAGCCTGGCGGATATTGCTTTTATGGCCAACATCGAGCTGCTCGACCGTTTCCAAGTGCCGGTGGACGCCAAGTACAAAAACACCATCGCCTGGATCGCGCATTTAAAAGCGCGGCCTAGTTTCGCCGCTTCCGCCACTTGATGCCCGTGAATGCCAACTAGCCTCGTCCTCGCCTGGCTCGTCCACCTCTATACCGCCCTCGGCGCCGTAGTCGCTTTCGCGGCCATAATTCAAATCGAACAGCGGCTCTTCGTCGGAGCGCTCTGGCTCATGCTCCTGGCGGTGGTCATCGATGCCACCGATGGCGCACTGGCGCGCACCGCGCGCGTAAAAGACCACATTCCATGGTTTGATGGTGCGCTCTTGGACAACATCGTCGATTACACGACCTACGTTCTTGTGCCGGTCTATTTCATCTACCGCGCCGAGCTGCTGCCACCGCAAGATGGCTGGTGGCTCGCGCCGCTGCCGCTGTTAGCCAGCGCCTACGGCTTTTGTCAGAAAGAAGCGAAGACCAGCGACCACTTCTTCCAAGGTTTTCCGTCCTATTGGAACGTTGTCGCGTTCTACTGCTACGCTTTCAAAACACCGCCGTGGATCAGCGGTTTTGCTATCATTGCGCTTTCGATTTCGGTGTTTGTACCGATTCGCTACCTTTACCCCAGCCGCAGTCCGACCCAGCGCAGCCTGGTGAACACGTTGGGAATGCTCTGGGCGGTGCTGTTGGCGATTATTCTACACCAGCTGCCGGAGCCTTCGCACATCTTGTTGATTGCCTCGCTGCTCTTTCCAGCCTACTATACAGCGTTGTCGCTTTGGCTCGAATGGCACCGGGCAGTGGATTAGGAGGTTTCTGTGCGATCGAGGATTGATCGAGGCGTATACTTTGCGTTTGCCGGCTTATTGACCGCGCTGCTACAAGCGCAGCTGGCCTTGGGCGCGCAAGCCAACGGCGCTCCCAAATACATCTTTCTCTTTCTTGCCGACGGCGCCGGCGTTCCGCACATGGAAATCGCTCGGCAGTACAATCGAGTCGTGCACAATGAAGGGCTCACCATCAGCGATAAGATCATCAAGCAAGGCAGCTTGGGGCTCATGACGACCCATGCCGCCGATTCGTTATCGACCGATTCGGCGGCTGCCGCCACGGCCCTGGCTGGCGGCTGCAAAGCCAACATCGGCGCGCTGGGCGTGTGTGCCGATGGCTCCCCAGCCGTGTCGGCGATGGAAATCGCTCGGCAAAAAGGCATGCGCCTAGGGCTGATCACCAATTCTACGATCTACGATGCCAGCCCCGCGGCTTTTGTCTGCCACGTGCCGAGCCGGCGCGATTACGCGGCGATTCTTAATCGCTATTTGGATTTGGAGCCACACTTGTTGTTAGGCGGCGGGCGCGATCAGTTTATCCCGAAGAGCCGCGGTGGCCGGCGCGGCGACGAAGTCGACATGATCGCCGAGTTCACCAGGAAGGGCTACACCCATGTTTCCGACAAAGCCGGCTTGGAGCAGGCGAAGCGGAGCAAAGTGCTTGGCCTTTTTAGCAACGGCGATATGAGCTTCGAAATCGACCGCGACCCCAAAAAAGAACCGTCAGTTTATGACATGACCCGCGCCGCGATTCGGCTTTTGCACGACGATAACCCCAACGGCTTCTTCGCTTTCATCGAGAGCGAAAACACCGACACCGCCTCGCACTTGACCGATATTGCCGCCATGGTGCGCGACTACCGTGAGTTCGATCGCGCCGTCGGCTTGGCCTTTGAATTTTACCAAAAGTATCCCAAAGAAACCTTGATCATCGTCACTTCCGACCATGAGACCGGCGGACTGGGATTGACCCTTGGCCTGAAGGATTTGAGCTCGACGCGCGGCAGCAATCAGGTGGCCGGCACCTTCGATGACCTAAAAAAAATCGCCTCGATTCCGATCTCGCTGCGGCGCGCCGCGGAAATTTTGGGGCCGAAACCTACATCGGAAGCGATCGATCAGTTGATGCAATACCATTTCAAGGGTTTCGTGCTCGCGCCGGATATTAAAGAAGCGCTGCTCGCGCGCAAGCCGCTGTCGCGCACGGTTTTTCTCGACCCGACCACCACGGCGCTCGGCATGATGGTCGCCAACAACACCCAGGTCTACTGGCAAACCACTGCGCACACCAACCACCCGGTGTTCGTCGCTGCCATCGGTCCCGGCTCGGAGCGGTTCAAGGGCTACTACGACAACGCCGATTTCGGCAAGCGCCTGAAAGAGCTTGTCGGCGGCGTGAAAGCGGCGCAGCCGCCATTGGTCTCGGTGCCGAAGCAGCATTAAACTATGCCTCTGAACCCATCCCCGCCCTGAGCAGATTCTCCACGCAAATGGTGGCCGCTTCGCCGCCGCTCTCGATCTACCTGGCACGAGCATTTTCCAGATGCGCGCCCACGCCATACTTCAGGCCCGCGGCGAGGTGGTTGCGGTGACCGAGGATCATTGTGTGGCGGCGGCCGAAGCCTGTGCCATTCACGACCACGACAGCCGCTCGATCGCCGCCTTTCGCAGCAAGCGAACAGGCATCGCCGAACGAACTTTGCGCATAGCGGTCGCGTTGACGGCCATGACACCGCTGCTGGTACCCTACGTGCATTGAAATCCGCAAACAGCCAGTATGCGACCGGCCTACCTCAGCAGAGATTCAGTCCGCCTATCCCGCCAACAACCCACCGATGGGCTGGTGCGCGACCGGTATCATCATTGGCATCATGAAACCTCCTGCTTTTGACGCAGCCATCTCGACCGGACGATACTGATTTCACTTGGGCGAAACTCACCGAGGCACCAGTACGCGGCCAAGGCAACCACGGCTAACACGATCATCTTGGCGAAACCCAGCACGCCCGCGACCGGCCAAAAAACCGCACCGCTACCGACGATCAGCGTGACCACGAGACTGCGTATCATCGAGCCCAGCGGCGGCGCCACTTGCCAGAGTCGATGCGTGCTGGTAATCGCAGCGATGGCTCCGGTTAGCGCCACTAACACAGTCACCCAAGCCGCGCCTCTTTGACCCCAATGCGGAATCAGCAGCAAATGCCCGGCACAGGCGAGCGGCACGAGCGGACCAGCGAATACCACGGTCCGAGCTGGGCGCCCGTGCGCCGTCATGATCGTCAAAGCCATGATCAACAACGTGTTGGCGACCGCGCCGAAAATTAGCAGCGCCAGCAAAGCTGCGGCTGGTTTGAACGCGGCACCGAAAACCAGCGGGACGATTTCGTTAGCCGTCCCGGCAACGATGGCGGCCACCGGCAAAAGCCAGAGCGTCACCCGCAGCGCATCACTGGCGCTCTCGCGCGCCTTTGCGATTTGCCCGTCGGCCAGCAACCGACTCAGGCTGGCCAACAGCAACGACGAAAAGGTCCAGCCAAATAGCGCGGGAAGCAGCGCCAGATTCTGCGCGGCATTATAGATACCGGCCTGTGCCGGCGTGCCGCCGAGCCGCTTCAGAAAGAACAGGTCCACACTTGTGTAGGCCATGATACAGATCGACGAAAGCAGCAGCAGCCCACCATAGCGTTGTATCTTCATCGACTCGCGCCAGTGGCTGAAGATCCTCAGTGGGCCGAGATAGTAGCGGCAGATCGCCAGCTCGACGATGGAAGCGCCGATCATGCCCAACAGAGCTCCAGTGATGGCGAAGCCGGCCTCAATCAACAAAACGATCAGAAGAAGTCGGGCCAGCCAACGGCTGGCCCGAGCGATCGCGCTGCCGCGGTAGTTGGCGATTCCCAGTAACACGCCGCGGTAGGCGAAGCCTGCTGCGACAATCGGGATATCGAGCGCCGCCACATAAAGATACGCGGCCAACTCCGTTTCGCCGAGAAATCGGCTGATCGGCGCCGCCGCGAGCCAGACGACGATCATCGCCGCGCAGCCGATCAAAATACTGCCGCGAACGATGGCGGCCGCCAGTCCGTTCCACTGATCGGTTTCGCCGACAAACTTGATCGTCGCTTTGCTAAAAAACGAGTTAAGAGCGCTCTCAATCCAGATTATGACTGTGAGTACGAGCGCGAGCAGTCCGTAGCCATGAGGACCCAGCCGGCGCGTGAGAAAGGCTGAGGTGATCAGCGCCGTTAGAGGGAAAAGCGCCTCGGCCAAGAGATTGCGAACCGTTCCACCGATCAGGCGCCGCCCTGCGGCTGTGCTCAGGAGACTCACTCTGTTGGCCTTTTTGGTATCCGTCCGTTTCGTAGCATCATTGCGGTGCGCCACTTGCCTCTGGTCGAGCTCATCGAAAGATTGTACGAGACTTATTTGCCCAGCCAACGCTGCCAAAAAAACCCGGCCGCGTTGGCGACTTGCGTGGCGCCGAGCAATACAGCCAGCCATACAGCCGCCGCGCCCCTGTGGCTCGTGAACGGGTAGCGCAGAATATTGAGATAAAATGACAGCGGTTCGATCTTAACTTTGCCCTGCCCCCGCTGGGCGCGGGCGCAATGATAGGTCCATGCACCGCGCCCATAGTTAAAATGCTGTCGGCAAAATCTCGCGAGCGTCAGCCTATGCCCATGGCTTACGATCGCTTCCGGCACATACGCCAGCCGATAGCCAGCTAACAATAAGCGATCACAGAAATCTCGATCCTCCGCCGCGGCCCGCCTGTAGCCGGTTTGAAAACCGCCAAGCTTCTCAAACAACTTCGCCGGTAGCGCCAGGTTATTGGAAGCCACGAAGCGCGCCTCGTCACGATTGCGATTGTAGTAAGTATACAAATAGGAAATCAGCAGTTGGCTAGCGGTTGCGTAGGCGTTGTTCGGCAGCGAATTCAGCGTGCGCCCGCCGATGGCACGCTCGGGATCGGCGATAAGATGATTGGCAATCACCCTCAGCCAATCGGGTGCAGGCCGGCAGTCATCATCGATGAACGCAAGAAACTCCGCGCCGGCGCTGGCCGCTCCCAGGTTGCGCGCACTCGCCGGGCCGGCGTTCTTTTGCCGCAATAGCTTCAGGGAAATCTGGGAGGCGTATCTTGCAACCAGCTCGTCGAGCAACTCCGCGCTGCCGTCATCGACCACGACAACTTCAAAACGATCGTGCGGATAGTCCAAGTGCGAAAGCGCCTCCAAACACGCCGAGAGTTCTTCGGGCCGCTCATGGGTCGGAACAACGATGGCAAAACTGGGCAAACTGCGCGCCATAGCTCGTCGCCAAATCAGAGACGCAGCAGGTTGGCAACCGTTTTGCCGCGAAACTTGTCGGGTACCGGCTGATCCATCAGCCGCAAAAACGTCGGCGCCAAGTCCAGCACGTCTATCGCGGGCATCTCGCCCCGCTGCCGAATCGAAGCGCCCGCCGCAGCCAAAAACCCCTGCGATGAATGGTCGCTGACGCGGTAGTAGTCCGGCCTCCTCCGTACTAATTCGCCATTGGGATAGGTTACCCGCTCGATGAAACGGCCAGGCTGCCATTCCACAAACAGATCGGGGAGCGCGGGATCAAATTCCGCACCGAATAGATCGACGGCTTTCATGATCTTGGTCACCGCGGGTTGGCCGGTTTGTCCATCGACGAGCTGCCTCAAGTCACTTTCAAGCCTGTCGAGCAGAGCGGCGTATTCAGCGCCGGGTGAAACAATGCCCTGGGGCTCGCGACCGCGAAGATTGACGCGAATAAAGCTCGTGTAGTGCGTCGGCAGCGCGAATGCAGTAGTTTCGCGCCAGTTCGTAGCGCTGCGAAACTGTTGCGCCAAAAGACGTTCACGCTGCTGGCGCGGCAGATGGCGGCTCAGGGCGACACGCCAAGGTTCGGGCACGAGGCGGCGCGCCAGTGCCATGGGATTGAGTGAAACACCCTGATCCTGCGCTGGCACCTGGTAGCCGAATTGGCGGCAGAACGCATCACTCAAGCCTGTGGTTGGATAATCGTCCTCCATGCCAACGGACGAGACTACGATAACGTTCGCGTCGGCAGGGAGCTGTGCCAACATCAGCCCAATCTCGCGATCGATCGCCTGGTAAATGTCGCGGATGGCGTGGGTCAGCTCATGTTCCGCTTGTGCCGCGTTATCCTGCGGGCGCGGGCGGTATTGCCAAAACTGATGATTGGCGGCATGCGACTCGGCGAACACGAGAATCGCTACATCAAATGGGTCTCGCGCCATGAGATTGCGACAAAGCGCGCCCTTGGTTGCGACATGACTTAGCAGTTGGCGGTAGATGTCTCGGTCCTCCGACAAAGTGCTCCGATGATTTTCCAGCGAGCTTAACTTCCGGCCAAAGCTCTGCTGTATTTCAGCCAGCAAGCTTGCCGGCTCCGCCATCGGCACAAATAGCTCGGGCGCCCAACTGTCGTGGCTCGCCCAGTTGAGCAGCTGTATTCCCGCTAGGCCAGGGAGCAAGCGGGAATCTGGCGCGTCCACGACGAGAACCTTTTTTTTCTGCTCCGCCAAGTAGCTCCAGAAAGGCGGCGCATCGACATCTACGCCGCTCTTCTTTTCAAGATCGTAGCTGCCCACTTTCAACTGGCGAAAATAGTGATAGCCATGCTGGCCGCGCGATAGACCGCTGAATAAGGAGACCCAGACGCCATGCTCGCTGACAAGCTCGGGTCCGCCTGTTTGCCCCCAGCAACCGCGCGCCATGAGAGATGCAATCGTCGGCAGGTGTCCCATGCGCGCCCATTGCTCAATGAATCCCGGGTCGCCGGCATCGAGACCGATTACCACCAGCGGTGGAACATTCGTCTGGCGCATCAGATCGCCTCTCTCTGCAACAGACGCGCGTAGACCGCCACGATGCGGTCGACAAACTTCTCTTCAGTAAAATTCGCCAATGCCACCGCGCGCGCCGCTCTGCCCATGGCGGCGCACAAGTCGCGATCGCCCAACAAAGCGCGCAATCGCTGCGCTAGCGCCGCCGCGTCGCCCGCTGGAACCAAGTAACCCGTTTGTTCATGGCGCACGATTTCCGCCAATCCACCGATATTGCTGGCAATCACCGCCGTGCCGCGCATCATCGCCTCGGCCGCTACCAGACCGAAAGGCTCTGCCCAGAGAGACGGGACAACCTGTAGCCAGGCACCAGCGCCGATGCGCGCCAACTCCGTCTGTCCGAGATGACCGAGAAAAGACACTCGATCTGCCAAACCAAGCTGGCGCGACTTTTCCTCCAAGCGCCCCCGTTCCGGCCCTTCGCCGGCAATTAACAACTCAGCTTCGGCAACCTCTACTTGTGAGAAAGCCTCCAGCAATACTTCGACGCCTTTCTCGCGCACCAGACGTCCGGCAAAAAAGACCGTAGGGTTAGGCGCCAGCGCCGAGCGCGCGGGCTGAGCCGCGACACCGTCGAGCACAACCTCCATCGGTTGCACAGCGTCACTTTCCAGCAGGCGTCCCACGGCTTCACTGCAGACGACCACGCGGTCGAAAACGCTGCGCCACCGCACCCACAGCCGCATCTGCACCGTCAACAGCGGCAGCCAGTCGCGCAGCGGCAAACAGCGCTGCCGGTAACACGCTGCGCCGGCGTTGAAATGACAGGCTTCACCGTTCGGCAACAGTTTGGTGCCGAGCGGACAGATGGCGCGATACCACTGGGCGTGGTAGAGGCATGCGCGCCTGCGCAAGAGCGGCAGAATCAACGGGGAAAGCTGGGCGAGAAACATCATCACATGGACAATCTCGGGTTCGAACTCGGCCAGCACTTTGCGCAAACGCCAGAACGCCCAAGGGTTGGCGGTCTGCAGCAGCGTGCGCAAGCGTGAGGCTGCGCCCAGGCACTCGTAGTCCGCAAAACTTTCTCCGCCTCCGGGGCGCGCCGAGCTGGCGAAAATGCGCGCGTCATGGCCGCGCGCACGCAAGCGCGTGCGCAACATGAGCAGGATGTTTTCAGCACCGCCAAAGCTTGTCGCGTAGTCGCTGACCAACAAGATTTTCATCGGAGTATTACGGCCTGCGCATCTCTACTCGCAAAACCTTTGTCGACTTCCGCCACGGCGACCCTGCGCCCGCTGCGCGCCGATTCCTCAGCGGCCGTGACAACCGCTAGGCTGCGGTAGCCGTCGTAAAAATCTGGCGCCGCCGGCTCGGCCGAGCGAATCTGCCGAACGAAGTGTTGCAGCGCTGCACTGTAGGATGGCTCGTAACTCGATCCCCAAAGCCGCCGCAATCGGCGCTGCAGCACCGCCCAATCCGGACACCATCGCTTGAGAGCGCTTGAGTCACCCCGGCCGTTGATGTCAACGGCCGGCGATCGATGGCGATCGACGGCAAGCTTTCCCTGCCGGCCATAAACTGCAAAACGGTCTTCCTGCACCGTGTTCAGCGAGAAAAACGACTGCACTAACATTCCGTCAGCCAGCTGCAACTCTAAAAAGGCGCTGTCATCCTCGGTCGTTTGGCTGCGCAGCGACGCGAAGACTGCGCAGATCTCCTGGGCGAAAAGAAAGCGCACCATGTCTATGTGATGGGAGGCAAGATCGAGCAGCACTCCGCCGCCGGTGGCGCGCTGCTGTTTCCACCTGGGCAACAATTGGGGCGGCGTCGAAAACAGCGAGCGCGCGCCCACCAGGGCGCCGGCGGTTCCCGCCCGAATATGTTGCTGCAGCGCTAGATGCAGCGCGCTGAAGCGATAGTTAAAACCGATCATGCCAACTACCTGCGATTGCTGCCAGGCGGCGACAAGCCGTTGGGCATCGCCGAGCGAGGTGGCCAGAGGTTTTTCAAGATACACGTGTTTGTTCATCGCCAGCGCCGCTTCGGCGGCCTCGGCATGCAGCGCGCTCGGCAAACAGATGACTACTGCATCGACGTCTGCCTGGGCCAGCAGGTCTTGATAGGTGGCATAGCTTTGTGCCGCCGGTGCGCGGAGTTGGGCCGCGTGGCGCCGCTCTGGATCGACTTCTGCAAGAGCCGTAAGCTCGGCCTCGGGAAGTTGCGTAAGAATATTCAGATGAACCAAGCGGACGATTTCGCCACAACCTACAAGGCCAACTTTAGTCCGGCTCAGCATCGGTTTACTCGGCGACTTCTGCTACTCGTAATCGTCCAATTTTCGCGACATAACGTGGAGAACTATATTTCCTGCACAGAACTTGCAGTGATGCCGGTCCATGCAGCAAAATTGAGCCGTTGTCAATAGGTGTGTAAAAAGATACTAGGCGGCGACCCTCATCTCTTTGCCATTGTCATACTTCGTCCCGCGCGCTACTTTTCCGACAAGCTGTGGTGCGTTCAGTTTGCGGAAGCTCTT
>VGTH01000058.1 GCA_016874755.1 Deltaproteobacteria bacterium
GCCGATGCTGGGCATTTCTTCGACCTTTCCACTGCGATTCGCAGAGCAGGGCGACCGCCGGTCGCCCCTACGAGGCGGCGTCGAAGCGGATATCTGTTGCCTTCGCTCCGGAAGAGTTTCACTTCGAGCGCGCCGCAGCGATGAATAATCCGGGCTAGGTGCCGGCCGCGACTGTCCTTCTGAGCCAAGGCGAAGAATCTGCCAAGTGCACCGTACCAACCCGCAGATGCTTCGCTTCGCTCAGCATCACACGCGATGCAGTGTTATTAACGCAGCTCGCTTTCCTGAAAGCCCTCTCTCTACCCATTGCCTTGCCGCGCCGCGGCACGTAAAGCTCATGGTTAATCATGCTCGCGATCTTTGTCGGCCTATGCAGCTCTTTCTGGTTCGCTTTCTCGATGGTTTGCATCAACCGCGGCGTGCTGGCACTGGACTATTTTCGCGGGTTACTGACCAACCTCGGCGTCAACTCGCTGTTTCTCTGGATCTACGTCTTTTTTTTCGAAAAGCAGATTGACCTTTGGGCACCGGCCAATTTGATATTTATCTTGGTCGGCATCTTCGTCCCCGGCCTGGCGCGTTATTTCATCTTCAAAGGCATGGACCGGCTCGGCGCGCCGATCACTTCCTGCCTGACCAACAGCTCGCCGCTGTTTGCCACGCTCTTTGCGATATTGTTCCTCGCCGAGCGGCCCACCGTGACCAACCTGATGGGGACTTTTTCGATTGTCTCGGGCATCGTCTCGCTTTCCTGGAAAGGCGCGCACAAGACCTGGCACACGCGCGACCTGCTGTTCCCGCTGACCGCGGCGTTTCTGTTCGCGGCCCGCGATAACGTGGTCCGCTTCGGTGTGCAGCAGATTACCGCGCCAATCCTGGGCGCGGCCATTGCCGCCACCACTTCGTCCATCACCATGACATTGATGTATTGGCTGTTCGAAGAAAAAAAACCGCTGGCAAAAACCGCGCGGCAAGGCTTTGCCGTCTTCGCCGCCGCCGGCTTCATGAACTTTCTGTCCTACGTCTTCGCTTATACCGCGCTTAGCATGGAACGCGTCTCGATCGTCTCGCCGCTGGTCAACGGCTCAGCACTCTTCGTCCTGCCGCTGACCGCAATTTTTCTAAAAGACGTTGAGACGATCACCGCACGCAAAATCGCCGCGATCTTGCTCGTAATTCTCGGCGTGTTCTTGATCTCGTGGGAGAAGTGGTAGTCGCCGAGTGAATGTCTTGACCTGTTTACATCCGTCTGGGTTATTATGACTTCGATTTTAAATCTAACCATTAAAGACCGCATTATGAAGTTCCAATGTTTATTCAGCCGCGGCGACCGGCACGGACGTGAGGAGTAGCCGGCGTGGCGAGCGTGATACTTTCTCGGCTGGTTCAGGCGGTGCCCTCGCTTTTGGGGGTGACGATCATCGCCTTCGTGCTGCTGCAGTTGAGCGGCGACGTCACGCAATTGCTGCTGCCAATGGAGGCATCCGAGGAAGTGCGCGCCGACTTTCGCCGCGCCTACGGGCTCGACCAACCCATCCCGGTGCAGTACGGACACTATCTAGCGAAATTGCTGCAGGGCGACTTCGGCCAGTCGTTTGCCTATCGGCGGCCGGCGCTGGAGGTGGTGCTGGAGCGGCTGCCGGCCACGCTGGAACTGTCGGCGGCGGCGCTGGTGATCGCGCTGGCGATTGCCATTCCCGCCGGCATCATCTCTGCGGTCAAGCGCAACTCCGTCTTCGACCATCTCTCGATGGGCTTGGTGCTGCTCGGGCAGTCGGTGCCGACGTTCTGGCTCGGCATGCTGATGATTTTGGTTTTTGCCGTGGGGCTGCATCTGTTGCCGGTCTCCGGCCGCGGCAGCTTTGCGCAACTGATATTGCCGAGCGTGACGCTGGCGATGTGGCTGCTAGCGCTGGTAGCAAGGCTCACGCGCTCCGGCATGTTGGAAGTACTGTCCCAGGACTACATCCGCACCGCACGGGCCAAGGGGCTGGCCGAGATGGTCGTGACCACACGGCACGCGGTGCGCAACGCGTTGGTGCCGATCGTCACCGTGGTGGGTCTGCAGGCGGGCGGATTGCTCGGCGGCGCGGTCATGACCGAGGCGGTATTCGCGTGGCCCGGCGTGGGCACACTCGTGCTCGAATCAATCTTGAAGCGGGACTACCCGGTCGTACTAGCGGCGTTAATCATGGTGGCCGTGGCGTTCGTGCTGATCAATCTGCTAGTGGATCTGCTCTACGGCTATCTCGATCCGCGAGTGAGAGCGAGGCCGCATGGGTAACGGCGTCGCAACCGAGACAGCGCTAGCAGCGGCCGAGCAAGAGTCAAACGCGCGCGGCAGTTACCGCGCGCTACGGCGACTGGCGCAGGTGCGCACGGGCTGGATCGGCGCGGCATTGCTGTTGCTCGCGATCGCCGCCGCGCTGGCCGCGCCAATGGTGGCGCCGTACGGTTTCAGCGAGATGTCATTGGCGCATCGATTGCAGCCGCCCGTTTGGCTGAGTGGTGGCACTTCCGCGCACCTACTCGGCACCGATCCGCTCGGAAGGGACATGCTGAGCCGCGTGATCTGGGCCGCGCGCACGTCGCTGGGAATCGCCGGCATCAGCGTGCTGGTGGCGCTGGTTTTTGGAGTGATTATTGGGCTGCTCGCCGGCTACTATGGCGGCTGGCTCGATTCGCTGATGATGCGCCTGGCCGACATGCAGCTCTCGTTTCCGTATCTATTGCTCGCCATCGCCGTGATGGCACTACTAAAACCGACCATCGCCAACCTGATCGTTGTCTTAGCGCTGCGCAGCTGGGTCGTCTACGCGCGCACGGTGCGCAGTTCGGTCCTGGTTGCGAAGCAGCGCGAGTTCGTCGAGGCGGCGGTTGCGCTAGGCGCATCCGACCTGAGAATCATCACGCGCCACCTCGCACCCAGCGCCATCGCGCCGATCATCGTGATCAGCAGCTTTCAACTGGCCGAGCTGATCATCGCCGAGTCGTCGCTGAGCTTCCTGGGCCTAGGCGTGCAACCCCCCACACCAAGCTGGGGCGCCATGCTCAGCCAGGGCCGCGAGTACCTGACCAGCGCCTGGTGGTTGGGTTTGTTCCCCGGGCTGGCGATCATCCTGACGGTGCTCGGCATTAACCTGTTCGGCGACGCGCTGCGTGACGCCCTGGATCCGCGGCTGAAAGTGTAAAGATGCAAATAATGTTCAACGGGCGATCGTGACGCATCCGCTAATAAGCCAATGGCAACAGGCCAGGCCTGCTAGTTTCCCTGCCGGCAAATTGCCGCGCCACGCGCGGCTGGCTCTGCGGTAATCGATAGATGATCGTTTTGCATCCAATCTTTCGACGGTTTAGGTTGGGAGCTAGCTATGAGGCTTGAGGTCGGATCATTTCATATCAAGCGCATCGGGTTCGGAGCGCGGACGGCGGTGGATCACGGAACATTAGTCGTCGATCGAGAAGAGGTCCGGCGCCTGGTGCTGGCCGATTCACACTTTGTCGATGTGCAAGTGCACCTGGTGCGGCCGGGCGAGGCGGTCAGGATCATCAACGCTAAAGACGCGGTGGAGCCGCGCTGGAAAGTGTCTGGGCAGGGCGGTGTGTTCCCTGGTTTTCTCTCTGCGCCGACAACGGTCGGCGAGGGACGGACGCATCGGCTGAGTGGCGTGGCGGTGCTCGAAGTGGCGGCGCCGGTGCCGGGCGAGCAGACCCATTTCCGCGAACAGATTCTCGACATGTCCGGACCCGGTGCGGAGTTTAGCCCGTTTGCGCATACTCTTAATATCGCGCTCGAGTTCACGCCGCACCCTAGCCTGTTTCCATCGGCGTCGGTCGACGCCAAGGATGTGCTGGGCGGAACAAATGAAGCCGAGGACTACAACCGAGCTACCACAACAGCGTGCCTGAAAGTGGCCGCCTACCTGGCGAAGGTTACGGCGGAGCAAACCCCGGACGAGGTGGAAACGTTTGAGCTGACGCCCTGCCCTCCCGAGCTCCCCCTTGTGGCGTGCCTGTACCACACCCAAGCGACCTGGGCATATGGCGCGAAGGTGCCGCTGCCGCTGGGAACGCTCATTCATCCCAATGAACTATTCGACGGCGCTCTGGTCGGCTGGCGGCAAGCGTATCGCGCAACCTACTGGGACCAGAACCACCAGGCTATGCTTGAGCTCTATCGTGAGCACGGCAAGAGTCTTAACTTTGTGGGCTGCGTGCTGTTCTACGATATCACTCCGGAACGGGAGCAGAAGGAACGCGTCGGCAGCGCCGCGGCCAAGCTGGCGCGCATGCTCGGCGCACAGGGCGTGCTCGTGCTTGGTATCAACGGCAGCAATTATGCGATTGATACCATGCTCGCGGTTCAAGACTGCGAGAAGCTGGGCATCAAAACCACGCTCATCTATTTAGACGTGGGCGCCGGCCCGGACGATCCCGGCTTCGTGCACGCCACGCCGGAAGCGGACGCGATTGTCTGCATCGGCAGCCGCGACCGCAAGGTCACCCTGCCACCGACAGCGAAAGTGATCGGCGGGGGACGCCTGGCCAGCAGCTCTATGGACCCGCACGGCGGGCTGACGGTGAACCAGCGCGACATTCACACGTCGTGCAGCAACCAAGGGCTCACTCGGCAGACGACGAGATTTTTTTGAGACGGAGATTCGCCGCAAAAACGCGAAAGACGCTAAATTCGGAGAGGGATTATTGACCACGAAGGACACGAAGCGCACGAAGGTAAGAAAAGAAAATAATTTTCTTTTCCGAACTTCGTGTCCTTCGTGTGCTTCGTGGTAAAAAGGGTTTGGACTCTTAACGCTCGTGCATGGGAGGCGCATATGAGCGCAATTCGTGTTGTACTTTACCTGAATCAGTTCTTCGCGGGACAAGGCGCGGAAGCGCAGGCCGGGATCGGCCCTGGAAAGAAGATTGGCGCGGTCGGTCCGGGCATCGCGCTACAGCACGCGTTGGGCGAGCGCGCGCAAATAGTGGCGACGGTCTACTGCGGCGACAACTACGCCAACGAGCGAGCGAATGCCATTGATGAGATTTTGGAGCGAGTGTCCGAAGAGCGGCCGGATATTTTGATCGCGGGACCAGCGTTCGTCTCGGGGCGTTATGGGCTCGCATGCGGCGCCCTGTGCGCACGGGCGCAGAATGCGCTGGGCATTGTGGCAGTGACCGGCATGCATCCGGACAATCCGGGCGCCGATCTGTACCGCACGAAGGTGCACATCGCGCGCACGCGTGAAAGCGCGGCTGGCGTGGCTGAGGCGGTGAAACTCATGGCGCGGCTGGCGCTGAAGCTTTACGATCGCGAGCCGCTCGGGACACCCCAAGAGGAGGGATATATTCCCACGGGCCGGCGCGTTCACTTCGTCGCGGAGCAAACGGCGGCAAAACGTGCGGTGGACATGCTAATTAAGAAAATCAGCGGTCAGCCGTACACCACCGAGTGGCCCGTGCCCAGCTACAGCCAGGTGACACCGGCACCGCCGCTAAAGGACATCGCGCACGCAAAGATTGCGCTGGTCACCACCGGCGGCGTGGTGCCGCGCGGCAACCCGGACCGATTGGAGTCGGCCTACGCCAGCAAGTGGCTGAAGTACCAAATTGGCGAGCTGAACGATTTGAAGCCGAGCGATTGGCAATCGATTCACGGCGGATTCGACACCACCAATGTGAACGAAGACCCGGACCGCATGGCACCGCTCGACGCGCTGCGTGAGCTGGAGCACGAGGGCGCGTTCAAGGACTTGGCCGACGAGCTGTACACAACCACGGGCAACACCGCGGCGATCCCCACCGTGCGCCGCTTCGCGCAGGAGATGCTCAAGGAGCTGCGCGCCAACGATGTGCAGGGGGTGATCCTCACCTCCGCCTGAGGCTCCTGCTCTCGCGGCGGCGCCGCGATGGCCAAGGAATTCGAAGCAGCCGGCATGCCGGTGGCATACATTACGACATTAGATGGCCTGGCCCGCTCGGTGGGCGCGCCGCGCATCGTGCGCGGCAAGGCGATCACCAACGTAGCGGGCGATCCCAACCTGCGACCGAGCGACGAGAAGGCGTTGCGCAAAGAAATCATCAACAAGGCGCTAAAAGCGCTCACGACATCGGTGGACGAACCGACGGCGTTCGATTGAGAAATGTTCGCCGCAAATTCGGAATGTCTCTCGCAAAAGGCGCCAAGACGCAAAGTTTCGGAGGGAACATTCACCACGAAGGCCACCAAGAGCACAAAGATAAGAGAAGTAAGTTTTTCCGAACTTCGCGACCGCAGCCTGTGGCGGGCGAAGTCAAACCCTGTGCTTCGTGGTGAGAGAGCAGAGTTCTGGCCCCCGACAAGTTTTGCACGCCGCACAAATTATCAACGATAGTAGCAGAGAAGAGGAGCAACGATGATGGGTCATTGGGTTAGAAGAACAAAGATACTCGCATGGACAGTAGCGCTGGCAATGCCCGCCGCGTCGCCGGCGGTCCATGCGGCGGTGCCGGCGCAGTGGACATTGGCAGTAATTGAAGAGACAACGTCCGTGGAGCCCGGCACGGCTTCCGCAGCCAACGCCACGGTACTGGTGCTGCGGCACATGTTTGAACCGCTGGCGGCGTACGAGGGCACGCCGTTCAAGCTGACGCCCAGGCTCGCCAGGTCGTGGACGGTGAAGGACAACCGCTGGGAGTTTAAGCTGCGCCAGGGCGTAAAGCATCATGACGGCACGCTCGTCACCGCCGAGGACGTCAAATATTCGCTCGACATCTACCGTCAGGATGGCTCACCGCGCAAAGCCAACACCGCGGGCATCACCAACGTCGAAGTCGTAGACCCGCAGACCGTGCGCATCACCACCGATGGCCCGCGCCCCGGCCTGATGGCTAACATGAGTCTGCTGCTGATCATGCCCAAGAGAACAAGAGAAAAGATGGGCGCCGAAGAGTTCGCCAAGAAGCCGGTGGGCAATGGAGCGTACAAGTTCGTCGAGTTTGTGCGCGGCCAGCGGCTGGTGATGGAGGCCAATCCCGACTATTACCGCGGCCGCGTGCAGCCGAACCGGCTGGTGCTACGGACGATTACTGACCCGGCGACGCGGGTGGCGGAGCTGAAAACCGGCGGCGTGCAGATTATTCAGGATCCATCGCTGGCGCAGCTAAAGGAGCTGCAGAGCGATCCGAACACGGAGTTAAAGATGCTCAAGGGCGGGCGGCTGATCATCCACCCGTTCAACACCACCGAGCCGCCGTTTGACGACGTGCGCGTGCGCCGGGCGGTGAACTACGCCGTCGATCGCGCGTCCATTGTTCAGAAGATTCTGGAAAACTACGGCGAGCTATTACGCGGGCCTTACAGCTCGGCCTGGCCGGGCTATGATCCCAAACTAGCTCCGTATCCGTACAATCCGGCCAGGGCCAAGCAGCTCTTGGCGGAGGCGGGCCATCCGAATGGGTTTGAGGTGTCGTTTAGCATCACCAGCGGCGCATTCCTCAAGGACCGCGATATCGCCGAGGTCATCGCCAGCCAGTTAGCTGAAGTAGGCATCAAAGTGCGGCTAGTACCCACCGAGCGCGCCGCGCTGCAAACCACTTGGCTCGCGGGCGACTTCAAGGGGATGACTTCGGTAGCCTGGGGCACCGCCGCCGATCCCGACGCGATGCTTGGCTGGACGCTGTACCAGCGCAAGGGTCACAAGCCCGATGAAAAGTTAAACGGGTTGATCGACAGGAGCCGCAAAACTGTGGATCCTGACCAGCGCGCCAAGATTCTGAAAGAGTTGGGCCACTACGTGCACGACCAGGCATATTGGCTGTTCATGCACGCCCAGGACGAACTATACGCCAAGCGCAAGGACCTGCCCTGGGAGCCCGTGCCCGAGGGCCAGAGCTTTGCGAACGTGCGGTACTACACTTTGACGCCGCGGTAGTCAGGGTAGAGTACTCAGCAGTGAAGCGCTTGAGAAATCAGTGCTACGCTGGCAATGGTCCCGGATCTTTCCAGTAGTTTTTGTAGTACCACTCGGCAATGTCCCAACCGGTCGTGCGCCAGACGCCATCGTGGGAGCACATGTAGTCGAGTGCTTTGTCGAGATACTGGATCCGATAGGGCAAGCCGATCACGAACGGATGCAGCGGCAAACATAACACCCGCCCGCCGCTGGCGCTGTCTTTGTAGAGCGTGTCGAAGTGGTCGCAGACCATTCGGTAATACTGTTCCGCGGTGTGGTTTTCGCGAATGAAAACGCGAATGTCGTTGACACCGAGCTCGTAGGGCACCACTAACATGCGGCCGCTTTTCACGCGCATGGGCGTCGGCTGTTCGTCGTTGCCCCAGTCGCAGACGTATTCGAAGCCCTCCGCGGCCAAGTGATCGGGGGTGCCAAAGGTTTCGCCCAAGCCCGGACCCAACCAACCCTTGGGCGCCTTGCCGGTCGATCTGGTAATAATCTCCTTGACCTTGCGAATGATCCCCAGCTCTTCGTCGGGCTTGTAGTCGAGCATCGAAACGCTGTTGGTCATGCCATGGCCGAGCCATTCCCAATTCCTTTTATTGCCCTCTTCGATGATCGGCGGGTGCTGTTCGCAGACCTCCGCGTTGAGCAGCACGCTGGCGCGAATTGAATATTTGTCGAGCACCTCCATGATGCGATAGACACCCACCCGCGAGCCGTAATCGCGCAGCGTGTAGCCCGGCACATCCGGCGCATGGTTGCTGCCCGAGCCGCGAATCGGTTTATCGAAATGAAAGTACTCTATGTTGGGCGCCACCCAGAGCGCGATGCGGCCGTGGTTGGGCCATTCGATCTTGGGCCGGCGGATGATCGGCGAGTAGTCATAACGGGGGTTTTCTTTGGCCATGGTCCTCGAGCGTCCTTTCCAAGGCAACATAGGCGTTGTACTCATAGGCATCGAGCACGCCGTTGCTGCTCCGTTTAGCGCCGACTAACCAGACGGCGACCACTTTGTCGGCAATCGAATGATCCAGCAGGTACGCGTCCGCAAGCGCGGTGCCTTGGCCGCCCATGATCACGACCAACGGCCGCGATGGCGTCGCCTGGCGCGCTTCGTTGACGATCAACCAACTGCCCGGGGTGCCAAGAGGCGCGGTATCTTCGATGATGCCCGATGCCGGCCGGCGTGATTTCAAACTGATGCTTGGCCCCGCCGTCGGATCGGGAATGTTTCGCATACCGCTGCGCCGAGCTTTGGCCACGAGCTCACGGCGCTCGCCCAGCACTGTGTTCTCTGGCAGCGGAACGTAAGGTGGATGTTCGCCGTAGCTGCTCGTAGAGATGATGCCGCGCAAATTAATGATGCCGGCGCTTGCCAGCGCCATGATATAGGCATCGGTGTACCCGGATTCCACAGCGCCGTCGTTGTCGTAAATCACCGGACTCGTGGTGTCAAAGGGAAGAGTCGCGGAAGCGGCGTCCGATGAGGGCAATAGCAAAAAAACATCGTCAAAAGGAAAAATGGCAAACCCACACGCCGCATAGGCACTCCTTGTCTATGGCCTCCCTGCCCGATTCGAGACTGACGTGCTGTAGTTGTCAAAACCGGAGCGGTAATACAGTGCGCCGGTAGGATGCGAAATCACGATCGCGAGGTCGACTCTAGAGTAGGAGGAAACCTTTGTCCAGCAAATTCCACAACTAAAGTCTTGGCGCCATTCTGTGTTGGCGGGAAATGACCTAGAGTGTCTGGCAGTGTCTCAACGGTTCGAAAGATCTTTCGAATGGCCTCCCAGTAGCTTGCATCGGGCACGAGTACATCGATACAAATTACTCGTAACGCAGCGCCTCGATGGGGTCGAGATTCGCGGCCTTCCTGGCGGGGTAGAAGCCGAAAAAAATCCCGACGGCACCGGAGAAGATAAAGGCGATCGCCACGATGGTCGGGTCGATCACCGTCGGCCATTGCGCCCAATTTTTTAGCAGCTCCGAGGTCCCGATGCCGAGCACGATGCCGAGCACGCCGCCGGTGGCGGCCATGACCACGGCTTCAACGAGAAATTGCAGCATGATGTCTTTGCCGCGCGCACCGACGGCCATGCGGATACCGATTTCGCGGGTGCGCTCGGTGACCGACACCAGCATGATGTTCATGATGCCGATGCCGCCGACCAAGAGCGAAATGCCGGCGACGCTGCCGAGCAGTATCGCCATCACCCGCGCGGTGCTCTGCGCCGCTTCGGCGATGTCGGATAAATTGCGCACGGTGAAATCGTCTTCGCGGCCATCGGCGACGCGATGACGCTGGCGCAAGAGCAACGTGATCTGCTCCTGCGCTTCGCCAACTTTCTCGGCGCTGACCGCGCGCACGACGATGCTCTGGACGTAGGTTATACGCATCAGCCGCTTCTGCATCGTCGTATAAGGAATCATCACCGTGTCGTCTTGATCTTGCCCCTGGCCGGTTTGCCCCTTGGAGCCGAGAGTGCCGACGATGCGAAATGGGATATTACGGATGCGGATCACCGCGTCGAGCGGGTCTTCGTTGCCGAACAGATTGCGCGCTACGGTCTGGCCGATGAGCGCGACTTTGGCGGCGCTGTCGACGTCACCCTCATGCAAGAAGCGGCCGGATTCAACCACCCAGTCGCGAATCTGTTGAAACTCGGGCGCCACGCCCTGCACTTGCGTGCCCCAGTTCAAGTTGCCGGCAATCAACTGCTCTTGCCGGCGCATCACCGGCGAGGCAAAGGCGACCGAGCGCAGCTCACGGGCGATCGCTTTGGAATCGCCGTCGACCAACGTGTTGACGTTGCCGCTGCCGGCGCGCACGCCGCCTTGCAGGTTACTGCCGGGCAGGATCACCAGCACGTTGGTGCCCAGCGCGGCAATCTGCTGGCGCACCGTCGATTTCGCTCCTTCGCCGATGGCCACCATGGCGATCACCGCGCCGACGCCAATAATGATCCCCAGCATGGTTAGGAACGCGCGCAGCTTGTTGCGCGCTAGCGCCCGTAGCGCGATGCGCAATGTCATGAGAGCTTGCATGGTTGCCTCGATTCGTGGCTCGTGCTCGTGGGTCGTGTTCGCAGACCCTAGCGAGCTACGAGCACGAGTCACGATCCCTTATCCCTCCAGCTGCGCCATCACTTGTTGATTGGCCTTATCCGAAATCACCTGGCCGTCGCGAAAGACGATCTGTCTTCTTGCGTGCTCGGCGATGTCGGTCTCGTGCGTGACAAGAATAATCGTGATCCCCTGCTCGTTGTTCAGTTTTTGAAACAGCGCCATGATCTCGTTGCTGGTCACGGTGTCAAGGTTGCCGGTGGGTTCGTCGGCGAGGATCAAAGACGGCTTGTTCACCAGCGAGCGGGCGATGGCAACGCGCTGTTGCTGGCCACCCGAGAGCCGGTTGGGCGTATGGTCGAGCCGCTCGCCGAGCCCGACCAGTTCTAAAACTTCCACCGCGCGCTGATGTCGCTCTTTGCTGGCGTAGCCGTTGTACATCATCGGCAGCTCGACGTTTTCCAGCGCCGTGGTGCGCGGCAAAAGATTGAATCCTTGAAACACGAAACCGATCCGTTTGTTGCGAATATGCGCCCAATCGTCGGCACTCAACGCCCCGACCTCTTCGCTCTCAAGCCAATATTTGCCGCTGGTGGGTCGATCGAGGCAGCCCAGAATATTCATGAACGTCGATTTGCCCGAACCCGAAGAGCCCATGACCGCGACAAACTCGCCGCGCTCGATGGTCAGATAGATGCCGCGCAGGGCGTGCACTTCGACGTCGCCCATGTGGTAAGTCTTAAACAGATTCTCGACGCGAATGACCTGGCTCATCGGAAGCGCGGCGGCTGCGCCTGAAAGGGGTTGGTCACACCGCCCTGCGCTTGGGTCCCGGTGCTGCCCAAGCCGATGATGACTTTGGCGTTTTCGTCGAGCGGCCCTTCAACCACCTCGGTCTTCGACCCGTCGGTGATGCCGACCTTGACGTCCAGCGGCTGCGCCTTGCCGTCTTTCAGCACATAGACCTTCACGTCGCGCACGCGCCGCCCCTCGCCGCCGCCGGTACCGCTGCCGCCGCCGCGGCTGGTGCGCCGCTGCGAGATGCGGCCGCCGACTCGCTGCTGCTCCTGTTTCAGCAAATCTTGCGCCGCATCTTTCTCTTCCGATGGCCGGAAGCGCAGCGCGATGTTAGGAATCGTCAGTGTGTCTTCCTTTTGTGCCACGAGAAACTGCACATTGGCGGTCATACCGGGCTTGAGCAAAAGTTCCTTGTTGTTGATCCGCACTACCGCGATGTACGTCACCACACTCTGGACTACCTGCGGTGCGTTGCGCACCTGGTGCACCTTGCCGCGAAAGCGCCGCTGCGCATGGGCATCGACCGTAAAAGTCACGTCTTGCCCTTCGCGGATATTGCCCACGTCGGCTTCGTCGACGTTGGTGTGCACTTCCATCCTGGTGAGATCGTTGGCGATGCTAAACAGCGTCGGCGCCGACAACGAGGCGGCCACCGTCTGGCCGACGTCAACGTTGCGCGAGATCACCAAACCGTCCACCGGCGACTTAATCACCGTGTTATTGAGATCGACGGTGGTTTGGTTGAGCGCCGCCTGGGCCTGGCTGATCTGCGCTTGACTCACCTGCAGTTGCGCCATCGCCGCGTCGTAAGCGGTTTGCGAAGCGTCGAGCTCGCTCTGCGCCATGACGTCGCGCTTGCGCAATTCTCGGTTGCGCTCGAGAGTGCGCAGCGTGTCAGCGGCAGTAACTTTGTTTCGTGCATGGGTTGCTTGCGCTGACAACACATTCGCCTTGGCCTGATCCACCGAAGCCTTGAATTTATCTTGATTCAGCTGGGCCACTACTTGGCCGGCTTTTACTTTGCTGTTGAAGTCAGCATTGAGCTTCTCGATGGTGCCGGAGACCTGGGTGCCGACTTGAACGGTCACCACCGCTTGCAAAGTGCCCGTCGACGATACCACTTGACGCACGTTGCCGCGGCTTACCGGCGCGGTCAAATATGGCGGCTCCTTGGGAGCAGCGTTCATGGTCCAGTAAGCGTAGCCGGCGCCGCCGGCCGCCAAGAGCAGGACTGCCGCGATGATGGTCTTCTTAAACTTCATACTTCTCCGCGCAGCAGGCGCAAAACTTTCGACGCAAAGTCATTGGGGTCGCGCTGCGTCATACGCCGATAGGTCAGACCGGTGGTGATCTCTGCATTGGGCTCCTGATCTTCGATGACTTGGGTCAACTGCACTTGAAAGCGTGACACCTGGGGCGCGCCGGTCATCTCGTATTCCAGCTGGTGCACGGTGCCCTTGAGGTAATAGTTCACGGCATGGTCGGAAATCAGCAGCGTGACTTTGCCGGCGTTTCTCAGGTTCCTCGCAGTGGTGCTGTCTTTCCACAGTGCCATATCCAGTAGCGAGCGTCCCTTGGCGACAATCTCGTAATAGGAAAGCAGCGCCGGGTGCGCCCAGCCGGCCTCATCGATGGTAAAGATCGGAATGATCTTGCCCTCGTGGGCGCTTACTTCAGCACCGCTTAGGCGCCGCAGCAGCGCCTCGGTCAGTTCATTGCCTAATAGCTGCGACATTGAGCCTCTTTCTTATCAGACGATCGAAAAACTATTCCGTCTACTGGCGGCCAATCGCGTTGATCACCTGTGCCACCGCCAGTTTATAATCGATGATCGAGTTCACATGATCGATTTGCGCCGTCGTCAACGTCACCTGGGCCGTGGTCACGTCGACGATGGTTGCATAGCCCACCTGATAGCGAGCTTCCTGCAGTTCCAGGTTTTGCTTTCCCGCCAATACCGCGGCTTCGTTGGCATTGACGACATCGCGCAGCGCGACCAAGTTGAGGTAATTGGTCTCGACCTCCAAGGCTACTTGCTGGCGCTGCGCGCGCAGTTGCTCTTTGGTCGAGCCATGGTTGGCCAGCTCTTCCTGCAACTTGTAGGTCGTCTGAAAACCGTTGAAGAGCGGGATATTGAAATTTAAGCCGACACTCCAGTTGGGCTGCAGCGGAAATAGATCTGCGCCGCTGTTGCTGCCGTTCCACCCATAGCTTGAGTTAAAGGTAAAATCCGGCAGGTGGTTGCGGCGCGCCACGGCGATCAATTGATCGCGCGCCCGTAGGTCAGCGCTAAACTGCAAGAGCTCCGGTCGATGGGCGAACGCCTCCTCTTTGGCCTGCTCCAGCTTCAGTGGAAACGGCGCCAGCGATAAATCTTCGGCAAGCGGTTGCTTAGCGAGCTCATCCACCCCCATGGCGTTGCGCAGCTCTGCCCAAGCGACATCGACATCTTTACGCGCCTGGATCAAGCGCGCCTGTGCGGTGAAAAGGTTGGCCTGCGCCTGCGTCACGTCGCTGCGCGGCCGGGTGCCCACTTCGTAGAAACTCTGGGTTTGCTTGAGAGTAGCGGCACGATTTTTTACCGTATCGTCGTTGACGTTCAATAGGGCGTTGCGCTGCAATACCCGATAGTAGGACTGCTTTACCAGGAGGGCGATGTCGTTGGATGTCGCTTGGTAGAAAAACTGGCGCGCATCGAGGGTCTCACGCGCCGCCTGCACGGTGCCTTCGCGTTTGCCAAAATTGTAGAGGGTCATGTCAAAGCCGATCCGGCTCGAGAGCGAATCGGAGGTCTGGGTGGCCTTACCACCTCTGTTAGTAAACCCGTTATCGAACGTCACGACCGGATAGTAGGCCGACATGCGCTGCTTCACGATGGCGTCTTGGGCGAAAGTCTGAAAGCCAGCGGATTTGATCCTGGAATGGTTGTCCAAGCCAATCCGCACGGCCTCCTCAAGCGTTAAAGGTTTGCTGCCGGCCACCGTTCCCGGCGAAACGCCGACATTGGGCATTGGGACTACCGTCGTGCTGGCGGCGGCGTACGCATCTGGTGCACCCGCCGTGGCGATCCAAGCCCAGAGCGCAGCCAACACGGCCCAGCGAAGAATTGGTCCCCTTGCCTCTTTCACACTCATAGAAGTTTTATAACCTGCTTTGCGACAAAGACAAAATCCGCGACCGAAGGAGCGACAGCAGCCCGTCGATCACTAGCTCAAAACCAGCTCCTGGCGCTTGCCGAAACCTTGGGCGTTGTCAATGTAGAAAAGCTTCTCGGGCGTCACGCAGTAAAATTTGACTTTGAGGAAAGCTTTGTAGAAGACCCCGCTGTTGGGGTCGCTGAAGAGCTTGATCACGTCGGGATATTTGCGCGCGTAGATCGCCATCGCTTTGGTTTTCTCCAAAATGCCGTCGACCAAATCAACGCGCCCTTCGAGCTGAACGCCTTTGATCTCGCGCCAATCGCCATAGTCTTCCTGAATCGTCACCGCCACGCGCCCGTTGCTTGTAAAGTTCTGGCAATGGCGCGACTCGGGCGCCGAAAAGAAATAGAGCCTGAGCTCGTCGCTGGCGTAAAATACTGTCGAGGCCCAAGGCATATCGCCAGAGCTGGTTGCTAACGTCATCGTGTTATGGCTTTTCAAGTAGTCGTACACCTGTTGTTTGAGCGCATCCGACATGGGTTCGCCTCGATCGCGTTAATGATCCAGGTTACCACCTTCCGCGTCAGAAAAAAGCTTTCGTCGGGCGGGTCTTGACCCAAGCAGAGTGCCAACCGTTGACGCTGGCCGCCCGACAATGTCGCGCCGCGCTCGCCCAAAACCGTGTCGTACTTCTCCGGCAGCGCCATGATAAAGTCGTGGGCGCGCGCTTGCGCCGCGGCAGATGATTGAACAGATCGCGCGCAGCCGGTGTACCAGCTCGTAGCCGATGCGCGAGGTGAGATAGACATGGGAATAAGAAAACACCCCGCCCAAAATAGCGATGGCGACGATGCTCAGAGAAAGCACAATCACGGCGAACACGCGGTCGCCCAAAATAAGATCGCCCAAGCCTCCCATGCCATTCAGCAGCGCCGGCAACGGCTTTTCCAAGAGCACGCTGTCGATGATCAGCTTCAACGGCCAGGGCGCCAAAAGCTGAGTCAGCGCGTAGCCCAGGACGCAAAACACGCCCAGCGCAATTTTGCCAGTGCCAAGCCCTAGATGATGTCTGGAACAAAGTCCGGCGGCGGGAATTACCGTTGAAACATCAGGGGCTTAGCTAAGACCAAGGTCGCACACATGAGAGTTTGCGTGGAGCCATCGGCAAAGCGCCTGGGGGAAATCGACCGGTGGATTTGCCCTTTTCAGGGGCAAATGCGCCGATCGCCTAGCGGGCGCGCTGAATTATCTTCTCGTCAGCGGCGCGCGCCGCAGCGCGGTGAGATCGCGCGCGCCGACGCACAGCATACTGACTTTGAGCTCGTGAATGACTTTGCTGATCGCTTCGATCACCGCATCTGCGGATTCGATCGCTGCGGCTAGCAGCGGTTGTCCGAAGGCGCCGATGTCAGCGCCCAACGCGATGGCTTTGGCGATGTCGACGCCGGTGCGGATGCCGCCTGAAGCGACGAGGGGAATCTCCGGCATGGCTTGGCGAATCGACACCAGCGCTTCTTCCGTCGGAATGCCCCAGTCGGCAAAGCTCGTGTCCGCGCGTTGGCCTGCTTGGGCGGCGCGCTGCGCTTCGACGGCCGACCACGATGTGCCGCCCTTGCCGGCGACATCGATCGCTCTAACACCCGCCTGAACCAAACGGCACGCCACGTCGACCGCAATGCCGTTGCCGACCTCTTTGGCTATCACGGGCACTTCGATTTCAAGGCATACGGTAGCGATCTTGTCGACCAGGCCCTTAAAATTTCGATTACCTTCGGGCTGGACGGCCTCCTGCAACACGTTCAAATGAAAAATCAGCGCGTCGGCGCCGATCATTGCCACTGCGCGCCGGCACTGCTCGATGCCGTAGCCGTAGTTCAACTGCACCGCGCCGAGATTGCTGCAGAGCAAAATATCCGGCGCGACGTCGCGCACCTGAAACGAGCTCACTGCCGACGGCTCTTCGATGGCAACGCGCTGCGAGCCCACACCCATGCCGATGCCCAAGGCTTGCGCGGCGGCCGCCAAATTGCGATTGACCTTGCGCGCCAGGTCGAAGCCGCCGGTCATCGATGAAATCAAGATCGGCGCGCGCAGCCGTTTGCCGAGAAAGCTCGTCGATAGATCGAGCTCGTCGATATCGAGCTCGGGGAGCGCGTTGTGAACGAAGTAATAGCGATCCAATCCGGTGCGCGATGGACCGGTGACGCGCTCGGTATCGAGGCAAATTTCGAGGTGTTCTTTTTTGCGTTGCTGGGTTTTGGTGAGGGCTTTACGCACCCTGCGCGCTGGCATAGCGAAGTCGTTTCGAGTTCCGCGTTTAGAGTTCCTGGTTGCGGCTTGGTGTCAAATTCGCCGACGGCGTCCTGGGAAAGTGCTGAGCTCCTCTTCGCTGCATCGGCAAGAATGGATCAGCGCTTCTTGGCGGCGCGCCGCGCCTTGGCCACGTCGATCGTCGTCGTCTTGCCCGCGTCCGGGTGGCGGCTCATGCCGTCGTCGTCCCAGCGGTGGAACAACGACACATCGATATCGAACTGATCGAGAATGCGCGCGACAGTTTGATTGATCACATCGTCGAGCGTCTTGGGCCGATGATAGAACGCCGGCACCGGTGGAAAGATCACCGCGCCCATTTGCGTTAGCGTCACCATCGCTTGCAAGTGGCCCAAATGCAGCGGGGTTTCGCGTACCACGACAACCAGCTTCTTGCGCTCCTTGAGCACCACGTCGGCGGCGCGGACCAAAAGATCGCCGCCTAGAGAATGGGCAATGCCGCCCATCGATTTCATCGAGCAGGGCGCGATCACCATGCCGGCGGTGCGAAACGAGCCGCTCGAAATACTCGCACCGACGTTGTTGATGTCATGAACCACGTCGGCCATCGCCTCGACGTCTTTGACGGAATAGGGCGTCTCGACCTGGATGGTCATCTTGCCGGCCTTGCTTAACACCAAATGGGTTTCGATGTCATCGACCTTCGAGAGGATTTCCAGCATGCGCACGCCGTAGATCGCGCCGGTGGCGCCGGACACGGCGATAATCAGTCGTTTCTTTTGATTCAATCTAATATTCCCCGCAGCTTGCTGCGGGCTCCATCAAATAGGGTTTCAAAAGGGGCGAGCATCCCCTTTGGTCGTCTGCTGGGTCAACACCCGGCAGACGAAACACCCTTGGGTTATTGGACAAATTCCAGGGTCAATTGATCGCCGTCGTTCACTCTAAACTTATCTTTCAGCCGCACCGGCGCAACCACTTCGATCTTGTCGGCGGGATAGTCAGAGACTGCCGGCAACAATATCGCGCCGCGCACCGAGCGATTGCCCATCAAAACCGGACGCGTGATATCGACCAGAAAAATCTGCGCGCTGCACGCTCCCGCCTCGGTCGGCAGCTCGACTCCGGTTATTTCTTTCTGCGCGCGTTGCCAAATCAGCGCGTCATCTTCCGTGCGCGGACGCAGGTTCAGGGTCGCGGGAAAGGGCGCGTAGCCCAGAGTCTGCAGCAGCGCCTGTTGCACCCAATCCAGCGCCATGAAAACCGACGCTCGGCCGAGATCGGAGAACACCGTGCCGGTCAATTTGAGGTTCATCGTCGCTGCAATCTAATGACCCGACAGCGACGCCGCCTTGCCGCCGCGCCGCACTTTGATCACTTCACCGAGAATCGACAATGCAATCTCCGCCGGAGTCTCCGTGCCAATATCGAGGCCGATGGGCGCGTAGATGCGTTCGATCGCTTCCTCACCAACCTTGTCTTCGTCACGAAAGCGTTGGAAACAGGCTTTGATGCGCCGCTTGCTGCCGATCATGCCGATATATTTCGCCTGGCTGTGCATGATCACGCGCAGGCAGGGCTCGTCGTAGGCATGGCCGCGGGTGATCAGCACGATGTAACAAGCCGGCGAGATGGTCATGTCTTTTAACATCTGTGCCATGTCGCCGACCAGAACTTGATCCGCGTCGGGGAAACGCTCGCGATTGGCAAAGGCGATGCGATCGTCGGTCACCGTGACATGGAAGTCGAGAACCTTGGCCATTTGCACCAGCGGCACGGCGATGTGACCGGCGCCGACGACAATCAACCGCGGCGGCTCGGGCATGACTTCAAAAAACACTTCGAGCTTGCCTTCACTGCCAGGAATTTTGAGCTCGACGAGCTGGGATTTTTCCGCGCGCAGATGTTTTTCGCTTTCAACAACGATCGCCTGAACGATCTTAGCGTCGCCAATCGTATGCACGCGCGCCTGGCCGTCGCGCACCAGACACTTGGCACCAGCCTCGACGGCAAACTTGCCCTCGACTTCAACGACGGTCGCGAGCACCGCGGCGGCGCCCTGCTCGTTGATCTGTACCAGCTCTTCGGAAAGCGAACTCATTTTGCGCCCGCCGCCTCCTGATCGCGCTCCTTCCACCACGGGTCAATGAAAACATTCATAATGCCGCCGCACACCGCCGGGCTATCCGACGAAATGTCGTCGAGCAAATCGACGCGCACGGTGCGCGGCTTGCGCGTACGGATGACTTCGATGGCCTCGCGCTTGACGTCCGCTTCACCGCAGCCGCCGCCGATGGTGCCGAGGATTTCACCCCAGGCGGTCACCACCATCTTGGCGCCCACTTCGCGCGGCGTCGAACCCTTGGTCGACACGATGGTCGCCACCGCCAAAGTCTCGCCCTTGTCAAGAAACTCTTTGACTTGGTGATAGACGGTATCTTTTTTCTTGCCGTCGAGATCTTCACCGGTATAACAAGCGCCAGGACCAGCCATGGGTCACCTCCGTTCAAATTTGCGGATGGAGGATGGAAGATTGAGGATCGCTGAAACTCCGATCCGCCATTTTCAATTTTCCATTGTCCATTTTCAACTATTACGCAACCATCTTCTGCAACGTCCGCCCAAGGGCGACGAGACTGTTCACGTTGTGCACCGACAAAAACAAATCGAGATACGGCAGCGCCGCCTGCATGCCTTTGCACAGCGGCTCATAGTTGTCGCTCGCGAGCAGCGGATTGAGCCAGATAATCTTCTTGGCGCGCCGCTTGATGTCCTGCATCTCGCGCTCCAGCAGGCTGACGTCGCCGCGATCCCACCCGTCGCTGATGATCACCACTACTGTGCGGGCACTGACCATGCTCGGGGCAAATTGGCGGTTGAACGTGTGCAGCGAGCGGCCGATGTTGGTGCCGCCCGACCAACCGAGTATGCTGCCGGAGATTTTTTCCAGGGCGTCAACGATATTTTTGGTGCGGATCAAATGGGTAATGCGCGACAGCGACGTGCTAAAGACAAACGTCTCGACGCCCCACAGCTCATTTTGCAGACCGTACATGAACTGGATCAAAAAACGGCTGTAGCAATCCATCGAGCCGCTGACGTCGCAGAGCAAGATCACTTTGGTTTTCTTGATGCGTCGTTTGCGATTGACCAGTTGGACGACTTCGCCGCCGTATTTCATGCTCTTGCGCATGGTCGAGCGCGGGTCCACGGTGTCGCCCTTGCTGCCGACTTTTTTCCGCCGGCTGATCTGCGTGGCGATTTTGGTCGCAATCAACAAAATCGCCCGGGCAATGGCGCGGCTCTCTTCGACGCCCATCTCGCTGAAGTCCTTGCGATTCATCAGCTCCTGGGCGCTATAGGTGGGCACGGAAAACTCGTCGAGGTTTTCTAGCGGAATATTTTCCTGCGCCATGGCTTCAGCCAAGGCCTCCTCCAAGCCACCCTCTTCGTCGCCACCCTCGGAAGCCTGTGACTCGGTCGGCGTCCCCTGAATCTCCATGGTCTCCATCTGCACGCGCTCGTAGGCCTGCTCGCGCCAGAAGCAATCGAACAGCGTATCAAAAACCGGGAAATCTTCCTTTTGTGAAATCAGATTGGAGCGCAATAGCGCGCGAAAGTCGTCTCGCTCAGCAATGTCGACAAGATCGGACGAGCGCGCCGCGTCGAGCACCTGGCTCAAGCTGACTTTGACGCCGAGCTGCTTCAGCGCCCGCCCAAAGGCCATCATGTTGGGCAGCGTGCCGTGGCCGCGCACGGAGGAAACGCCGCTGACGGCCGCGGCGATCTGTTCAGGAGTGATTTCCATGACTCAATAGAAAACTAACTCACCAACTCCGGCGACATTCTCAACAATGTATCCAAATTCAACTGCTTATTCTCCACTTGTTCGCGCAGGTGGTGCAAGTCTTCACGATATTTAAAAACGCAGCCCATCGTCTCCACCACGCTCTGATCGTCGAGGCTCTTGCGATTGAGCGCAATCAACGCCGACGCCCAGTCCAAAGTCTCCGCCACCCCCGGCCGCTTGTAGAAGTTCATCTCGCGGACTTTTTGCATGAAGGCGCAGATCTGCTTGGCCATGTTGCCCTCGACTTCGGGGAACTTGGTCGTGATAATTTCGTATTCCTTCTCGAAGCTCGGGTACTCGATCCAATGATACAAGCAGCGGCGCTTGAGCGCGTCATGAATTTCCCGCGTCCGGTTCGAGGTCAGAAAAACGTACGGCCGATGCTTGGCCGCGATGGTGCCCAATTCGGGAATCGTGATCTGAAAATCGGAAAGCACTTCGAGCAGGAACGCTTCAAACTCCATATCGGCGCGATCGATCTCGTCGATCAACAACACCGGCGGATTGGTGCCGCTGGTCTGGATCGCTTCGAGGAGCGGTCGTTTCACCAGATAGTCTTCGGTAAAGATCTCGGTTTCGACTTTTTGCTTGTCGCCTTTTTCGATCTCTTCGAGCTTGATGTGCAGCATCTGCTTCGGATAGTTCCACTCGTAGAGCGCCGTGTTGGCGTCGAGCCCTTCGTAGCACTGCAAACGAATCAACTTGGCGCCCAGCACCTTCGACAGCACCTTGGCGATCTCGGTTTTCCCGACGCCGGCTTCACCTTCCAAAAGCAGCGGCTTGCCCATCACCAGCGAAAGATAAACGACCGTTGCCAAAGACCGGTCGCAAACGTATTTTTCGGTGCGGAGAATTTCTTGGACTTTTTCGATGGATAGTTGGTTTACGTTCACGCGTGCCTCACGTTGGGAAATTCTGACAAACCCGAAATCGAATCACCATACTCCGTTTCCGGATATCGATCAATGTCAGCAAGCGGCCGATTTAGCTCGACTAAACGAGTTTCTCTTTGCCGTCCCACTTCTCAGCCCAGTCCTCTTTGTCGAGCTGTGGGTCGAGATAGGCGAGGCGAAAATCCGAAACTCCCTCCCGCAGAGTAAATGAGTTACGGTAAGCGCCGGCACCGCCATCGGCGTTCGCCGGCAGCTCCTCTTCCAATGTTAAAGCACCACCCGGGCCCTCGCCTTCGCGATCAAAGCGCAGGTTGATCTTGGCCATGCCGCGGCCGCCCATGGCGACGGAATAGGCCGAAATGAAACTCAGCTCTTTTTCCTCGCCTTGGTAATAAATGGAAGCATCCTGGGGCGCTGGTCGTAGTGGATACGACGAGCGAATGTAGCTCCCCAACAGATCCATCACTGAACGCAGGTGCTGATTCTTTTCAAATACGGCTTCGGTCTTTTTCGCAGCTCCTTGGCCCAGCGACATGGCAGCGTAGAGCACCACGCCCAGCAGCGCAAATAGCGAGAGCGCCAGCATCACCTCGATCAAGGTGAAGCCCGTGCGGCTCGCCAATTTTTGCGAAAGCCTCATGACTCTACGGCTTCTTACGCACCAGGCGCAAGGTTTTGAGCTCAACGCGCCGCTCGCGGCCACCGTCGTCGACGGATAGCTCGAGGGCAACCTCTTTAAGTTCCAAGTTTGAGCCGAGATTGAGCGACGGTGTCGGCTCGCGCAAGGTCTGCACCTGCAGCTTCCAACGGCCTTTTTCTTGGTAGGTGCCCTGCTCGCCGCCGTCTTCCATTTTCGATTTGGCCAAGACGTTGTCCATGATCAAGCGACCGTAAGCCAGGGCCTCGGTCTGCACGGTGCTCTTTGAACCCAATCGCAAGCCCAGTGAAAACACTTCGAGCAGAGTCACCACGCCGATGCCGACGATGGTCATGGCCACCAGCACTTCGAGCAACGTGAAGCCGCCGGCGCTCTGATATCCACGGCTCGTTTTCATGAGCGCTCATCGTGCAGCACTTCGACCCGGCCGGTGAGCGGGTGCAAGCGCACCGAATAGGCGGCGCCATCGCCGCCGACGCGAATCGTGCCGCCCAAGTTACTGCCGTTGGGAAAAAACAGAAATTGGCGCAGGTCGCGCTCGGTCGTCTCACCGCCTTGGACGTCGATGAACCTCAGGTTGGCCGCCAACGACACTTCTTGCCCGGAGGGCCCAACATAGGAGTTGCTGGCGAGATTGAGGGTCAACTGCTGCGGATAGCCTTCGGTACGGGCGCGATCGCTCGAATCGCGCGCCACGGCTGCAAGAGTGACGGCGGTTTGGCGCGCTTCGCGACTTTTTAGCCCCCGCTCAATGGCGGGCACAGCAATGACACTGCTGATCCCCAGAAGTACCAAAACCAGGATCAGCTCGATCAGCGAAAAGCCATCGCTATTTTTCCCAACTCGTAACATCGCGATTATCGCCATCACCGCCGGCGGTGCCATCGGCGCCATAGGAAAGCAGATCGAATGCGCCATGATCGCCGGGGCTCTTGTAAACGTAGGCTTTGCCCCAAGGATCGAGCGGCATGTCTTTTTTCAAGTAAGGCCCATCCCACTTGTCGACACTGCCGGGTTTGCGCACCAGCGCGTCGAGGCCCTCTTCGCTGGTTGGATAACGGCCAATGTCGAGGCGAAATGTGTCGAGCGCCGTGCCCAGCAGCTCGATCTGCGCCTTGGCCGCCTTGATCTTGGCCTTTTCCTCCTGCCGGATGAAGCGCGGACCCACCAGGGCCGCCAAAAGACCGATGATGATCATCACGACCAGTAGTTCGACGAGGGTAAAACCACTATTGCTTCGGGTAAATTTCATAAACTTAGAATGGTAAATCATTGATACTAAAAATCGCCAACAACATCGAGATCACCACCACGCCAATGATCAGACCCATGGTGAGAATCAGCGCCGGCTCAAGGATCGACGTCAGCCGTTTGGTGGTGCGTTTGACGTCCTGGTCATAGTGTTCCGCCACTTCGTTGAGCATGGTTTCGAGCTTGCCGGTCTCTTCGCCCACCGAAATCATACTCAAGGCCAAGGTTGGGAAAAGTCCGCTGTCGCCCAGCGGCCGCGCCATTCCCTTGCCCTCACGCACGCGCACCTGCACTTGGCTGATGGCCCGCGATAGCAAAGTGTTGCCGATCACTCCTTGCACCGTGCCGAGCGCCTCGAGCAGCGGCACACCGCCGCGCAACAACGCCGCCAAGGTGCGCGAGAAACGCGCGGTTTCGAACTTGCGCACGAGCTCGCCCAGCAGTGGCAACCGCAAACTCAGCCGGTCCCACTCGCCGCGCCCCTCGGGCGTGCGCAGATAGTAAACGCCAAAGACCACCAGCACAATCAGGCCCGCCAGAATAAACCAGCCATAGTGGGTCAACAGTTGGCTGAAGTCGAGCACGACCTTGGTAATCCAAGGGAGCGCCTGGCCGACATCCTTAAAAATCACCGAAAACTTGGGAATGACGTAAACAAACAACACCGTCAAGGACAGGCCGGCGGCGCCGGCCAAGATCACCGGATAGATCAACGCCGATTTCAAGTCCTCTTTCAACGCCAGCGAACGTTCCAGGTATTCGACCAGATAGCGCAGCACGGCGTCCAAGATGCCGCCCGCTTCACCGGCGCGAATCATGTTCACGTAAATCTTTGGAAAGACGTCGGGGTGCTCGCCCATGGACGCCGCCAGCGACTTGCCGGCGCGCACCGCTTCCAAGAGCGTGCGCATGACCCGGGTAAAGTGCTCGCCTTCGATCAGGCTGCCGAGAATCGACAAACTGCGGTCGAGTGGCAGGCCGGCGGCGAGCAGCGTGCTGAGCTCCTGGGTAAACTGCAAAAGCTCGGTCTGGGTGATCTTGTTGCGCTTGAAAAGCGGCGCCCGCGCCTCGTGTCCGGCGAGCGCGCCTTCGCGCGGCAAGGTGATGCGCAGCGGCACGCAGCCCATTTCGCGCAGGCGCGACACGACGCTCTGCTCCACCTCGGCTTCCATGATGCCTTCGACGATCTTGCCGCCCTGGTCGGCGGCCCGGTATTGGGAAAAAGCCATGGCGGAGCTCAGCGCAGGACTCTTTGCAAACTTCGTTTCGCGGGGTGATGGCGTGCTGGAGTGTTGGAGTGTTGGGTGTCGGATGTGACTAAGTCGAATAACGCGACTGACAAGGCACGAAACCCAATATTCCAGTACTCCATCACTCCAAGTGTTCCTACACTTCTTCCCGCGTCACGCGCAGCACCTCTGCCAGGGTCGTCACGCCCTGCGCGACCTTGTCCCAACCATCGTCGCGCAAAGGCCGCATGCCTTGCTGTATGGCCAAATTGCGGATCGAGCCGGCATCGGCGCGCTGAACAACGATTCTGCAGATCTCGGCGGTCGCGGGCAGCAATTCATAGATGCCAATGCGGCCTAGGTAGCCGGTGCCGCTGCAATTTTCACAACCGCCCGGTTCCCACATGACGGCGTTGCCGTTGCCAAACTGCTGCTTCAACTCGAAGTCGCGGCTATCGACGCCGGCAAACGGCACTTCCTTGCGACAGCGCGGGCAGAGCCGGCGCACCAAACGTTGCGCCAACACGCCCAACAAGGACGACGCCAAAAGATAGTCCTGCACGCCCATTTCCAAAAGCCGCGAGATCGCGCCGGCGGCGTCATTGGTATGCAGGGTCGAGAACACCAGGTGACCGGTGAGCGCCGCTTGCACGGCGATCTCCGCCGTCTCGGCGTCGCGGATTTCGCCGACCATGATGACATCGGGATCCTGGCGCACAATCGAGCGCAAGCCATTGGCGAAGGTCAAGCCGATCTGCGGCTTGACTTGGATTTGATTGACGCCCGACAACTGGTATTCCACCGGATCTTCAATGGTGATGATTTTCTTGCCCGGGTCGTTGATCTTTTCCAGCGCACCGTAAAGCGTTGTCGTCTTACCGCTGCCGGTGGGTCCCGTGACCAGAATCATGCCGTGCGGCTTGGCGATCATGTCGTTGAACTGCTGCAGTAACGTCGGCGGGAATCCCAAGGAATCGAGTTGGGTAAAAATCTGCGAGCGCTCGAGCAAACGGATCACCACGCTCTCGCCGTAGAGCGTTGGCACCGTCGCGATACGCATGTCGACGTCCTTGCCGGCGAGGCGAATCTTGATCCGGCCATCCTGCGGCAGGCGGCGCTCGGCGATGTTCAACTGCGCGAGAATTTTTAGGCGCGAGATCACCGCCGCTTTTAACTGCTTCGGCGGCGATTCGACCTCGTGCAAGATACCGTCGATGCGGTAGCGAATCTTGAGTTGGTTCTCGAACGGCTCGATGTGCACGTCGGAGGCGCGGCTCTCAAGCGCGCGCACGAGCATCTGGTGGCCCATGCGGATGACCGGCACCTCGGAGGCCATGTCGCGCAGATGGGCGACGTCTTCGTCGTCGACGGCGCCTTCGATTTCCCGCGCCACGCCCGGCACGCCCGCTTCGCTGCCGCTGCCCGGACCGAATAAGGCCTCAATGCGCGAAGTGAACAACCACCGCCTAAAAGGCGGTGGCATCGGATAACGGACTGAAAGTCCTGGTTCCGGCTAAGAGCCGGCTCAAAGTCTCCGCCCTCAGGGGCGTTTGTAGACGGCCTTAACCGTCTACTT
>VGTH01000059.1 GCA_016874755.1 Deltaproteobacteria bacterium
CACAGGCGCAATTGGCTCGACCGCAGCGGCCCAACCGCTCCACCACAGTGCCGCAGCGGCTCAAAGCTCAGCGCCCGCAGCTCTTCGCGCAAACGACGGCGGCGCCGTTGGGTTTGGATTCGATCGGATGACATGTCTGAAAAATAAAACACTAACCAGATAAAACTCTAGAAAAAACTCGCCCAATGGGCGAATCCCAATACACTAAAACTTCCTCAAAACGCTACAGGTTTTGAAACCCTCGTAGGCTTAGAGCGGAGTTATGGGCCAGGCGGCGGGATTAGGCTGCAGTGAGAAAGCTTGAAGATCGCAAGTAAATTTTACGAATACGAGGTGCTGTGGTGAGCGTTGCTTCATTCATCGTCCGCTCAGCGGAACGCGGTGATATTCCAGAGTTGGTCGAGTTGCTCACTGCGTACATGAAGGAGACTTTCGACGCCCCTCCCATTCCCCGTACTCTGCGATTGGCCTGAATCGAAGGGTCGTGAACTCGAAGTGAAAGTCCTTGCGCAGGCGCTCGGCCATTGCCGCAGCGTGACGTGCAGGTCGAGGCACGGAGCTACGCCCACGGACCATGTCGACCATTTCCTGCTGAGAGGTCCACACTGAAAAGGTAGAGACCGTGCGAGGCAGCCTAATTGCCGCTATCGCCAAGGTTGTGCCTGAGTGGTGTCGGACAAGTTCTTCGACCGGCCTGCCCCAACGAATGAAGCGCGGGACTTGTGGAAGCTTCATCCGAGCGAGGGTCACCGCTACCACGGGAGCTGTGGGATCTTGTTCTCCAACGCTTTCAGGCAGTCCGTGGAACTCGCTGACGTGACCCCAGCGGCGCTGGAACGCCATCCGGACATGCCAGCCAGTGGCTAGTGCGCGGCCAAGACTCGTGTTGGCGAGAAATTCGTCGATCGCGACGTCGCTCTCCCAGGCTGCGTACAATCTAGGCTCGCCGCTTGATTAGCGCGGCTTTATCCTCTAGACAAAAAAGCCATTGTGATCAAAATCAACGGCCTTTCTAAGTCTTACTTTGCCCGTGAGTTGTTTAGCGATGTTACCCTGCAGATGAACGCCGGTGAGCGTCTCGGCTTGGTGGGGCGAAACGGTTTTGGTAAGACGACGCTTTTTCGATTGATCCTCGGCCAGGAGGAGCCGGACTCGGGCGCCATCACGATTCCGCGCAACTATCGCATCGGGCATCTCGAACAGCATTTGCACTTTGACCAGTCGACGGTTTTGGACGAGGCTGCGTTGGGCTTGCCGCAAGAAGAGATCCATTCCATCTACAAAGCCGAAGCGATTTTGTTTGGCCTCGGTTTCTCGCAGGAGGATTTGGCGCGGTCGCCGCGGGAGTTTTCCGGCGGCTTTCAGATTCGCATCAATCTCGCCAAGCTGCTGCTCTCCGAGCCCAATCTTTTGTTGCTGGATGAGCCGACCAACTATCTCGACATTACCTCGGTGCGCTGGATTGCGCGCTTTCTCAGAAACTTCAAAGGCGAATTGATCCTGATTTCCCACGATCGCGATTTCATGGACAGCGTGACGACTCATACGGCAGTCATTCACCGACAGAAGATTCGCAAGTTCGAGGGCGCGACGGAAAAGGCGTACGAGCAAATATTGCTCGAAGACGAAATCCACGAGAAGACCCGCGCCAACGAGGAAAAGAAGCGAGCGCAAGCTGAGGCGTTCATCAATCGTTTTCGCGCCCAGGCCTCGAAGGCCAAGCTGGTCCAGTCGCGCATCAAGATGCTCGAACGGTTGCCCAAACTCGATGAGCTGGCGGAGATCGAATCGCTAGACTTCGAGTTTCGCTATTCGCCCTTTGCCGCCAAGACGCTGCTGGAGGTGCGCGGTCTCGCCTTTGGTTATGCTCCGGACAATTTATTGTTTGAGGAGCTCAACTTTACGGTGAACGCCCGCGACCGCATCGGCGTCATCGGTAACAACGGCAAAGGTAAATCGACGCTGCTCAATGTTCTTTCCGGCGAGCTGCAGCCGCTTGCGGGCGAGCTGCGGAAACATCCTGACGTGAAACTGGGTTATTTCGGCCAGACGAACATTCTACGGCTCGATCCTAAACTAACCATCGAAGAAGAAATACAACAGGCCAATCTTGGCCTGACGCGCACTCAAGTGCGCAATATTTGCGGCACCATGATGTTCAGCGGCGATCTGGCGCTGAAAAAGACCGCGGTGCTGTCGGGCGGCGAAAAAAGCCGCACGCTGCTTGGGAAAATTTTGGCCCATCCGTCGAACCTGTTGTTTCTCGACGAGCCCAACAACCATCTCGATATGGAATCGATCGACGCGCTGATCGAAAGTCTGCAAGAATTTCCCGGCGCGTTTCTCATGGTTACCCACAACGAGCGGATCCTGCGCGCGCTGGCGACGAAGTTGATCGTGTTTCAACGCGGTAAAGCCGATGTTTACGACGCCGACTATGATGAATTCCTCGAGAAGATCGGCTGGCAGAATGAGCAAGATGAGGCAGGCAATAGGAGCGCGCCCAAAAAACCGACCACGCGTGGCAATCACAACGAGAAGCGAGAAGCGGAAAAGGCCTCGCGCAAAGAGAAGGCGCGCATCGCGAAAATCGAAGCCGAGATCATGAAAAGCGAGGCGGCGCTGCAAAAATACAACGAAGAGCTAACCTTGGAGTCGCAGCGCAACAATTTGCCGCAGATTCTAGAGCTTTCGAAAAGAATCAGCGACGTAAAGCAGCAAATCGAAGAGTTATACAAATCATACTCGGAGTGACCCCGCGGTGTTGTGATGCGAAAGCGAGGGCCGCGCTCGGCAGCCCTCGCTTCAATACTAGATAGTTCGCTCAATTTGGCAGTTTGATCCACCACTCGCCAGCCGGCGAAACGTCGTGGTCTTTGTAGCGCTCGGGCCAATGGCCATCGTTTGACGGCGTTTCCCAAGCCGCCCAACCCACTGGCGCGTTCTCCAGCGAATAGGGCACGCAGTGGTCGTTGGCTGCCGTGCAAGTCAGATCGATCTTGCCCGCCACGTCGGTGAACCCGCGAAAACTCACACGGCCATTCTTCGCGCCGTCGCCGTCGAGCGCGCTGCCATCGAGAGCGGGATCGACCCATGCCCAATAAGTAAACGGCACATGCTCGCTGCCATTGAAGCGGCAGCGGCCGTCGGGACAGATGCGCACGTCTTTGCTAATGTCTGTGGGATCGATGCAGTCGGCGGCGTCGAAGACTTTGATGAATAGCCCCATGTGATGGTTGTAGCCAAAGATGCCCGGCGCCGATGTCCAGAGCACGGCGTTGTCGACGGTTTGACTCACCTGATTCGTATAAACGCCGAGATCTTGGCAAGTGTGGCTGTGGCCGCGGTAGGGGTCGACGGTGGGCCAGCAGACCCTTGGGTCGTCCACGCCGGGGCGGAAAATTTTCCCTACGAGATCGGCGGGATCTTCTCCTGGAATCGGCACCCATTGTTGTTTGTAGGGCGCGTGCATGATGCCGGTGTCCCATAGACCGCCGCCGCGGACGACGCCGGTGCAGGAAGCACGGCCGATTTATTTTGGCACGCCGACCAAGAGCGTTGCCTGGTTTCCGCTGTATGTGGCGATGAAGCGCGGTTTCTTGCGCAAGGAAGGTCTCAACTTGCAGCAGGTGGTCTTGGACTCGCGCGTGATCGTCCCCTCGCTGGCGACCAAAGAAATTCCTTACTCCACTGGCTTGGGTTCGGCGATGATCGGCGCTTCGAAGGGGCTGCCGCTGCTGAAGCAATTCGTCGGTTTGGCAAATCTCGAACTTGCCGGCAAAGCCTAAGGGGATATGTGGCCCAGCGATGGTTCGACGAGTGAACCGGGCGTGCGCAACGCGATCAGCATCGGCGAAGTCCCCGCCAGCGTGCCCCACGAGCAGCTGGTCAATTGGGCGCTGCTGAAAGAAACGCTGGCGGGTTTGAAGAACGATCCGGAGTTGCCCTGAAGGTTCGGATTGTCTCGCGCAAAGGCGCAAAGGACGCAGAGACAGACCGGAAACTCAACCACAAAACACACGAAACACACGAAAGGTTAGGTCCTTTTTTCGTGTGTTTCGTGGTTTTTTCTGAATCGTCGTCAGGCCGCTTTGGGCTGCGGCACTTCCTTCGGCCAGTTTTCGATGTACACCGGCTCGGGCGGGAAGCCCAGCACGTTCAAATAGAGATACTCTCTCCAGGCCGGAAATAGCCGCACGTTTTCCACTGGCACATCGTAATACTTGCGCAGGAACTCACGGCGCGGCGGATCGAAGACCGTGCGCGGGCGGCTATTGAGGGCAATTCTTTCGATCTCACCGATGCGCTTGCGGATCGGGCCTTCGCCCCAGATTTCAATTTGCTCCCAAACGTAGTCGTGCAGTTTTTGCAGGATCGCGTCGTGGTGGCTGCGCTCTTCCAAGTGGACGACCTTTTCTTCGAAGTCGAGCAGCTTGGGCGTGGTGATTTGAATGCTCTGAATACTCGCCGCGGTGACGTGGCCGTAGGGCCATAAATTGCCGGAGAAAAGATAGCTCAGAAAATCGCGCTTCATGATCGCGTGATGTTCGGTGCGCGGCGTCAAGCCATATTGTTTCTCGAATTCCGGATCGGGCTTGGAATGATCGCGGCTCGGGTCGATGGCGTTGGCCTGCCGAATGTAGCCCCAGCCGTGGCCGGCTTCCGTGCCGGCGTGTTCGGCGAGGAAGTAGCGCCATTCACAATCCATCTCGAAATGCGCCATGGCGTAGCACGCGGTGCCGACGGTGACTTCGAGCTCGTCGCGGCCGCGGTGGGCGAGCCAGCGCGCCAAGCGGTCTCGCTCTTCGGCGTCCTTGGGCGGCCGCTTGGTATTGTCGCGGCTATGGCGCAGCGCTTCGATTTCTTTGCTGATCGGATTGTCTTCGCTATAGGTTATTTTTTTGCCAACACCTCTGATATCGGCCATAACCACCTCCTATTTTGGGTACAGTGATCGCGTGAAACCTTCTCTATCGATGCGTTCGAGGAGACTCATATCCAACACCCCGAACGGGTTGCGGCTCGGCGGCGTAGGCGACAACTTGACGACTGTCTCGATCGATTCTCTAGGGACCATCGGCATGCGCTCGTAGGTTGTGACCAGGCGCTGATAGACCTCATCGATGGCCTCGGCATCGGTCAAGCGCAGGTTACGACCGATGGTCTTCTTTGCCAAGTCCGGCTGGGTGAGCACGAGTTTAACGCCGTGCATGATGCCTTTGAGAAAACGCTCCAGCGCCGCAGGCGATTTCTCCAGCACGGCGCGGGTCGTCACCACCGATGTGAAAGGGCAAGCCACTCGTGTGGTCGTTAGATCGACGAGCATGCGCATGCCCATTTTGCGGGCTTCGAGATTCTCCGGCGCCGAGAGGAGCGCCGCGTCGACCACGCCGGTAAACAGCGACTGTGAAATCAGCCCGATGCGCCCGAAGGCGATCAATTTCACATCGCGCTGGGCGTCGAAGCCAAGCCGCTGCATCAATATCGCGGCGGCCAAGTTGAGCGACGTCCCCGGCGGTGTGTTGGCGATCATTTTGCCCTTGAGATCTTTAACCTGAGTAATCTCCGGCTTGGCCCACAATTGATACGGCGCCATATTCACCAGCCCGCCGATAATCCGCATCTCCAAGCCTTTGAGATAAGCGCTCAGCGCCTGACCACCGCCAACGATGGCAACATCCAGGCTTTTTGCGTCCAAAGCGCGAATCATCGTGGTGCCCGCCGATTGCGTCAGCTCAACGTGCACGCCGTAGATGTCGAACAGTTTGTGTTCGATGGCCAGCGCGCCGGCGAGCTGCGTTGGCGTCGAACCGGAATAACCGAGGCGCAGAGTCTCAGCGGCAAAAGCGGCCGATGGGTTTGCCGCCCAGGCAAGCAAGGCGAACAAAACGAATCGAAAGAGACAGCGCTTGATTGGTACGAGACCGTTCACGATGAGAAGTTTTCTGCGAACTGGATTTGACGCTCTTGTAACACTTCAGCGCGGGAAATCTCAACCGCAATGATCGGCAGCGACGCAGGAGCCGCTGGCAGCGAAGTCGGCTTGAGGCTTGGGGTGGTATTCGGTATGGTAAACGCAACGTTTTTCTGAGGAGAAAAAACATGGCCACAGCGGGCGGTGAGGGCAAAAAAGAAGCGACGGGTCCGGTGATTTCGGGGGGACATCTGGTCGCCAAGGCACTCAAGAACGAAGGCGTCGAAGTCATCTGGACTTTGTGCGGCGGTCACATCATCGACATTTACGACGGCTGTCTCGACGAGGGCATCAAAATTATCGACGTGCGCCACGAGCAAGTCGCGGCCCATGCCGCAGACGGCTATTCGCGTCAGAGCGGCAAGACCGGCTGCGTCGTAACCACGGCTGGGCCGGGGACGACCAATGCGATGACCGGTATCGCCAATGCGTATCGCGCCGAGAGTCCGCTTTTGATGATCGGCGGCCAGGGGGCGCTGTCGCAGCACAAGATGGGCTCGCTGCAGGACCTGCCCCATGTCGACATCATGTCGCCGATTACCAAGTTCGCCGCCAGCGTGCCACACACCGAGCGCATCGCCGACATGGTCTCGATGGCGTTTCGCGAAGCGGTCAACGGCGCGCCGGGGCCGAGCTATTTGGAGATTCCCCGCGACGTGCTCGACGCCAAGGTGCCGCTGGAGCGGGCGCGCATTCCGCAGCCAGGCAGCTATCGTGCCTCGACCAAATCGGTGGGCGATCCGAAAGATATCGAAAAGCTGGCCGACATTCTGGTCAATTCAGAAAGACCCTGCGCGCTCTTCGGCACGCAAGTCTGGACCGCGCGCGGCCATGACGCGGCGGTGGAGTTCTGCCGCGCTTTGAATATTCCCGGCTACATGAACGGTTCCGGCCGCGGCATCTTCGCGCCGGGCGATCCGCACGGCTTCAACCGCACGCGCCGCGCCGCCTTCGACAAAGCGGATGTCATCTTGATTGTCGGCTGCCCGTTCGATTTCCGTTTGGGCTACGGGCGCCGGCTGCGCGCCGACGCGACTGTGGTGCAGATCGATCTCGACTATCGCAACGTCGGCAAGAACCGCGATATTTCACTCGGCCTGGTCGGCGACCCCGGTGCGATTCTCAAGGCCGTCGAGCAAGCGGCCAGCGGCCGCGCCTCGAAGGGCAACGGCCAGCGCGCCGAGTGGATGAAAGAACTGCGCGCCGGCGAGGTGAAAGCCTATGAAAAACTTTTGCCGGCGTTTAAATCGGAGTCGATGCCGATCAATCCCTATCGCGTCGCCTACGAGATTAACGAGTTTCTCACCGACAACACGGTCTACATCGGCGACGGCGGCGACGTCGTGACGATTACGGCGACGGCTGTCGAGCCGCGCAAAGCCGGCAACTGGATGGACCCCGGACCGCTCGGCACGCTTGGCGTCGGCACTTCGTTCTCGATGGCGACCAAGTTCGTCCATCCGCAAAAAGAAGTGTTGTGCTACTACGGCGATGGGTCATTCGGCATGACCGCCTGGGACATGGAAACTGCCCAGCGTTTTAAGCTGCCGTACATGGCGGTGATCGGCAATAATTCGGCGATGAACCAGATTCGCTGCGGCCAGATCGGCAAGTACGGCCCAGAGCGCGGCGGCGTCGGCAATAAATTGGGCGACGTCGACTTCGAAAAATTCGCCGAATGCTTCGGCGGCTGGGGCATCGCCGTGCGCGAGCCGAGCCAAATCCGCCCGGCGCTGGAAAAAGCCCGCGAGCGCGTCGCCGGCGGGCAGTGCGCGATAGTGAATATTTGGGTCGACATCAACGAGTACGCGCCGGGCACCAAGGCGCAGACGATGTACAAATAAGAGACTCGGAATTACCTCGCGCAAAGGCGCAAAGGCCGGAAACGGGTTTGCCTGTGCGTTCTTTGCGCCTTTGCGCGAGGCTTATCCGATTCTCCAAGGAGACACGGAATCAATGGGTAAAGCGTTAGATGGAGTTCGCATTCTCGATATGACGCATGTGCAGTCGGGGCCGACTTGCACGCAGATCTTGGCGTTCATGGGCGCTGACGTTATTAAAGTCGAGCTGCCCGGGCGCGGTGATATTACGCGCGGTCAGTTGTGCGATAAGCCCAACGTCGACAGCTTGTATTTCACCATGCTCAACTGCAACAAGCGCAGTATTACGATCAATACCAAAAACGAAAAAGGCAAAGATGCGTTTCGCAAGTTGATCGAAGCTTGCGATGTCATGGTCGAGAACTTTGCGCCCGGCGCGCTCGATCGCCAGGGTTTTACCTGGGAAGCGATCCACGAGTTGAATCCGCGTTTGATCTACGCTTCGGTCAAAGGTTTCGGCCCCGGTCCCTATGAAGATTGCAAAGTGTACGAGAACATCGCCCAGTGCACTGGCGGTGCGGCGAGCACCACCGGTTTCGAAGAAGGGCCGCCGATCGTCACCGGCGCGCAGATTGGCGACTCGGGCACCGGCATTCATCTTGTCGCGGGTATTCTTGCGGCCCTGTTTCAGCGCGAAAAAACCGGCAAAGGCCAGCGCGTGACCTGCGCGATGCAAGACACGGTCTTGAATTTGTGCCGCGTCAAACTGCGCGACCAACAGCGGCTTGCCGCCGGGCCGCTGATGGAATATCCGCAGTATCCCAACGGCCAGTTCAGCGACGCGGTGCCGCGCGCCGGCAACGCCTCCGGCGGGGGACAGCCGGGTTGGGCGGTGCGCACCAAGGGCGGCGGTCCCAATGACTACATTTACGTCATCATTCAACCGGTGGGCTGGGAGCCGCTAATGAAACTGTGCGGTCGACCGGAGCTGATCAGCGATCCCGAATGGGCGACACCGGAGAAGCGTTTGCCCAAGCTCGATAAATGTTTCGAGATCATCGAACAATGGACGATGACGCTGGACAAGCTCACGGTCATGAATGAACTGAACAAGTACGATGTGCCGTGCGGCCCGATCCTCGACATGCGTGAGATCGCCGAAGAAAAAGCGCTGCGCGAAACCGGCACGGTGGTCGAAGTCGATCATCCCAAGCGCGGTAAGTTCTTGACGGTCGGCAATCCCATCAAGCTTTCCGATTCTCCCACTGAGATTTGGCCCTCGCCGTCATTAGGTGAACACACCGATGAGATTTTGAAGTCCATCGTCGGCTGGAACGACGCCGAGATCGCAGCCGCCAAGAAAGAGGGCGCGGTTTAGGTATTCGAATCCCATATCCCCAGCAGCTTGCTGCGGGCGCCATCAAATGGGGTTTCCTAAGGGAGGATCAGCTCCTTTGGTCGCCTGCGGATTAATACTCCGTAGGCGAAACGCTGCGTTGATTTAGCGGCGGCTCATGTTGGCGGCGGTGTCACGCAGCGCGAAAAGGTCTTTTCACGATCTGCACTAAGACCACCACTCTTTTTCCAACCTAGGTCTTCGGCTTTCAGGCGGTGGATTTCTTCGTTGCTGAGAATTGCACCACGAAGCGCACGAAGCCGGCGAAGTTCGGAAAATCGGGTTTCCACTTTATTCTCTCCCTTGGGAAAGGCGAAAATGGCACGCCCAGCATTGAATCCATCTGACCGCTTTTACTTCAGGGCGAAGTGAAATGTCTAGGCAAATTCAACGGTTTCTGTGGTATAGCATAGACTCCTAGCTGAACGGAGACCTAACCATGCTGCGTCGGTTCTTACTTTGTTGTCTAGGGGTCGTTGCGCTGAGTGCGCCACTTTTGCTCGGCGCGCAGGAGAAAACGCTCGATCGTCTGCGCACCGGCGGTGGCTCGGCATCGGCGGCGCAGATGTCGATCTGGTTTGCCAAGGAAGCGGGCTACTACGAGAAGCACGGCCTTGCCGTCGAGGTGGTGAGCATTCCCGGTAGCTCGCTGGCGCTGCAAGTCATGCTCTCCGGGGAAATGCCGATCATTCAAGCCGGTGGCGCCGGCCCGGTGCAGGTCAATCTCTCCGGCACCGATACGGTGATCGTCGCTACCATTTCAAAGAAGTTTAACTGGTGGATTTATGGTCAGCCGAGCATCACCCGCATGGAAGATTTGAAAGGGAAGGTTTTCGGTGTCACGCGCTTTGGCACCCAATCCGATCTCGCTTCGCGGATCGCTCTGCGCCGCGCCGGCCTCGATCCGGAACGCGACGTAACGATCATTCAAACCGGCGGACCGTCGGAGACCATCGGTGCGATGGTCGGCGGAAAGGTTCATGCGGCGGCGATCAGCCCGCCGGCAACGCTGCAGGCGCGCAAGGTCAAGCTGCGCGACCTGGCCGACTTGACCAAGCTCGATGTCGAGTACCACGTCAACGGCGTCGTGACGACGCGCCGCTACATCAAGTCGAACGAAGACACGGTGCGCCGGTTCCTGCGCGCTTACATTGAAGGCGCAGCGCGCGGCTCGAAGGACAAAGCGTTTGCCATGAAAACCATGGGCAAATATTTTCGCACCGAAGACAAAGAGGTGCTCGAAGAAACCTACGAATCAACGATTAAGAGCGTTTTTAACTTTCCGCCCTATCCGGCAGGTGTGCCTGCGTTGTTGCAGGAGGTGGAAAAGCAATATCCCAAAGCCAAGGGCGCCAAGCCAGAGGATTTCGTCGATGCTCGATTCGTGCGTGAGTTGGACCAGAGTGGCTTTATCAAGTCGGTATTGGCTTCGAAGTAGCTTATGGCTGTGCGAATTCGGCGCATCGTAATTGATAAGGATATCCATCGAGCCTTTGCGATCCGAGTACGCGTGTTTGTCAAAGAGCAAGGTGTCGCGCCCGAGATCGAGCTGGATGATGACGACAAACGGGCGATTCATCTGTTGGCTTGCGACGGGAACAAGGCTTTAGGCACAGCACGAATAGTTTTTCACAATGGCCGCGCAAAAATCGGCCGCATGGCGGTATTGAAAAGCTATCGTGGGCTCGGTGTCGGTGCACAGCTGCTTAAGCGCGCCGTTGCCATCGCCAAAAGAAAACAACCGAAAACGATTTTCTTGAACGCGCAAGTTCCTGTGATAGGTTTCTACGAGAAAATGGGATTCAAATGTCAGGGGCCGGTGTTTGACGAAGCTGGCATACCGCATCGGAAAATGGTTCTTCAGAATGGAGGGCTGCACGCATGAGCACCAAAGGCCGCGCGGCGATTTACATTGAGCCGAAAAAGCCACTGGTTGTCGATGAGGTCGAGTTTGCCGACCCGGGACCGGATCAGGTCTTGGTCAAGTTATTCTCCAGCGGCGTGTGCCATTCGCAGCTGCACACCATGCAGCGGCCGGCGCGCAAGGGGCAGAGCTTGCCGGCGTTGTTGGGACACGAATCCACCGGGGTTGTGGTCGCCAAAGGCCGTGACGTGACCCATGTCAAAGAAGGCGATCACGTGATTACAACCTGGGTCGATCGCGACAGCGCCAAGACCAATCAGCCGATGGTGACGCACGCGCTGAATGAGCGCACGCAGTATCTGGCGCGCTGGAAAGATAAGACGGTGATGCACTCCGCCGCCACCTGGGCTGAGTATGCGGTTGCCCAGGAACGGGTGGTATTGCCGATGCCAAAAGATTTGCCGACCGACGTTACCTCCATCGTCGGCTGCGCGGTCATGACCGGCGCTGGCGCGATCATTAACACGTTGCAGATGCGCCCCGGCGAGTCGGTGGCGATCTTTGGCGCGGGCGGCATCGGTCTATGTGCGATCTCCGCAGCCGCGGTGACCGACGCCTATCCGATTATCGTTGTCGATATCGATGAAAAGAAATTGGCATTTGCCCAGCGTATGGGGGCGACGCACACGGTCAATGCAAAAGAATGTGACGCTGTCGAAGAGATCAAAAAGCTCACCGCCGGCGGCACGGACTACGCGATCGACGCCATCGGTCTGCCGCTGACTCAGGAGCAGATTCTCCGCTCGGTGCGGCCTGGATACTCCGGTTTGAATTTAGGCGGCACCGCGTTGCTGGTGGGGATTACGCCGCCTGATGCAAAGGCCATGATCGATACGAGCCTGTTCATCGGCAACCGCTCGTTTCGCCGCACCAGCGGTGGCGACTGCAAACCGGACCGCGATTTCCCGATTTTCTTGCGCTGGTTTCGTGAAGGAAAACTGAAATTGAACGAGCTGATCACCAACCGCTATAAATTGGAGCAGATCAACGAAGCGGTGGATGACCTGGAACACGGGCGGATCTTGGGGCGAGGTATTTTGACGTTCAATTAGTTTGGAGAATGGCCGCGAAAGACGCAAAAAGCGCAAAACTCGGAAAGGAAATATTCACCACGAAGGACACGAAGAGCAAGAAGGTAAGAGACAAAAAATACTTCCGACTCCGTGTCCTCCTTCGAAAATACGGCTGGGGGAGAGGGTCTTCAGGCCATCGCAGCCATAGGTGTTAGTTCTACTTTTAGTCCAAGTTCTTGGAGTCTTCCGTCATGATAGCGAATCCTTTGCTCGGGGTTATGTTTCTAGCGGTATCACCTTTACCAACTTGGCGCTTTATCAGATTAGAGACGACATTCTTTTGGTAGTGGCGATCGCTCACCTCAGAAGAAAACCTTTCTATTGGAGACGCAGAATCAAACTCATCTAAACTATCTAAAATTTTGCCACTGTTTGCGGTTGATTCCCAGAACCTCGTATTCTCGCGATTTGATTGTCGACGGTGAGCCGATGCCGACGCCGATTTCGAGGCGGCCGCCGCACAGAACGTCGAGCGTGGCGACCTGTTTGGCGGCGAGCAGGGGATTGCGGCACGGGACGACGACGCAGGCGATGCCGAGGCGAACTCTGTGCACTTGGCCAGCGATAAAGGCGAGAGATGTCATTGCCTCGAAGAAATCCGGACTGGGGTTGCCGCTGTGCGAGTCGTCGGAGCCTGAAGAGATATGCGTGCGATGAATTTCGTCGGACCAAGTCAGATGGTCGTGCACCCAGATGGAATCGAAGCCCAATGCTTCGGCTTCCTGCGCCACCTGGAGCATGGATTGGGCCGAGGCCAGCGGACCGGAGTTGGGGATGCGCACGCCAAAAGTGATTTTGTTACTCATGTAAGAATTTCTCGGGCCGCAATCTAGCCCGGATTATTCATCGCTGCGGCGCGATCGAAGTGAAACTCTTCCGGAGCGAAGGCAACAGATATCCGCTTCGACGCCGCCTCGTAGGGGGGCGACCGGCGCTCGCCCTGCTCTGCGAATCGCAGTGAAAAGGTCGAAGAGATGCCCAGCATCGGCGCATTAAACCGAACGATTTGCGCTGATGCCTTCGCTCCTCCAGAGTTCCACTTCGATCGACACAGTGTCATGGGTTTTCCCCGTCGCATGAATAATTCGGGCTAGTACGAACAGAGCCGCTCGCGCAATTGTCGGCTTGCGATTGCCCGCCGCGCCCGCTGCTGGCATAGTTGACGCACTATGGAATTGTCACGCATGTCGATCCTGCTCCTCTGCACGGCCGTGGCCACTATGACTTCGATCGGCATGAGCACTTTTAGCTTATTTCTACCGTCCATTGAAAAAGAGTTCGGCCTTACGCGTTCACTGGTTACGGTGCCCTACATGGTCGCTATGCTTGGTTGGGCGGTCGGCGCTCTTTTGTTCGGCAAGCTCGCCGACGATCGTGGGTCGCGGCCGGTGATTTTGATCGGCATCGCACTGATGGGCACGGGCTTTGCCGGCATGGGGCTATCGCAGAATCTGTGGCAGATGTCGCTCACCTATGGGGTCTGCGTTGGCATGGCGATGGGCGCCTGCAGTCTGGTGATCATGTCGTTGTTGGTCTCCAAACACTTCGCTGACAATCGTGGCCTTGCCGTAGCGGTGATTCAAACCGCGCCGCCGTCGAGCCCGTTGGTGTTCGCGCCGATCATCTATTTTCTCATCTACTCCTACGGCTGGCGCACGGCAGCGCTGGCGGTTGGCGCTTTGTTGTTCGTCGTCGCGTGGCCGCTGGCTTGGATTGGCGCGCACGATCCCGCGGGAGCGCAGGCGCAACGCGGCGAGCGCGTCCCGTGGCGCGCCGGGATGCCGTATTTGCGCAACCGCTCGATGCTGGTTTTGTTCGCCGTGCGCTTTTCCTGCGGCGTGGCGTTTTTTCAGATCGCCCATCTGGTTGCGTTGACGATGAGCAAAGGCTTCGACGCGGCGACCGGAGCGACGGCGGTGAGCGTGTTTGGCGCCGGGGCGGTGGTGTCGGCTTTGCTTTTCGGCTGGTTGTCGGATCGCTATGGGCGGGCGCGCATTTTGGGTTTGAGCTATCTCACCCGCGGCGTTGGCACTTTGTTGATGTCGCTCGATATCAGCAACGTCTACGTGTACTACGCCGTCGTCGCTCTAGCGATCGGCCCGACGTTTGGCACCGTTGCAGTGGGCAACGTGCTTTTCTACGAATTGGTCGGCCCGCGCCGCGCCGGCATGATCCTCGGCATGAGCTTCATCGTCCACCAGATCGGCTCTGCCGCCGGTCCTATGGTAGCGAGTTTGGTCTACGACCGCACCGGCAGCTATGACGGCTTTATGGTGGTGATGAGTCTCGTGTTGTTGGCGTCGGGGCTGGCGTTGTTTAGCAGAAAAACAGTTGAGGCGATCAGAGTGGAAGGAGCGGCCGTGCCGCAAGCTTCGCGGATCTGATTCTTGTCATGACCTGCTGTACGATCGTGCGCAAAAGCAGATCCTTCGCTTGCGCTCAGGATGACGGCAAATCGAGGCGACTTACTAAATTAATTAACTCATCAACCGCCCGCCCGACACATTCAAACATTCCCCAGTTGTGTGGGACGAGTCGCTCGACGCCAAAAACAACGCGGCGTTGGCAACTTCTTCGTGCTTGGCGTATTTGCGCAGCGGCGTGAGCGAGAGAATCTGTTTTTCGTGGGCCTCGACGGACATGCCCATGTTCTTGGCGCGTTCGGCGTACATTTCGCGCAGCTCGGGTTCGTCCATGCCGCCGGGGCAAATGATGTTGGCGCGAACGCCGTGGGGGCCGTATTCTTTGGCGATGGTCTGCGTGAGGCCTACCACGCCCCACTTGGCGGCGCACAGTGAGCCGCGCATCGCCATGCCTTCGCGGCCAGCGGTGCCGGAGATGCTGACGATGCTGCCGCCTTTTTGCTTGACCATTTGCTTTAAGACAGCGCGGCAGCAGAGAAAAACCAATTTCAAATTATAGAGAACCACGTCATCAAATTCTTGTTCGGTGATCTCGGTTACTGGAACCAATGGGCCGCGAAAGCCGGCGCTGTTGATTAAGACATCGATCTTGCCGCAGCGGCGCACGGTTTCCTCGACCAGATGGTTGACTTGCCTGTCGTCGCTACAATCGGCGGCGAGGGACAACGCCTTGCCGCCTTCTTGAGTAAGCGATTGGACCACGCCGTCCAGTTCTTTTTGCATCTTGGGCAGATCGACGAGAACGATACTGGCGCCTTCGCGTGAAAAGGTGTGGGCGATGGTTTCGCCGATGCCGCGGGCACCGCCGATGATGAGGGCAGTTTGGTCTTTGAGTCTCATAATGGGTTCTCCAGGCGATTTGTTGTTAGCGATGCTATCCGAGGAATGCGAGCGGGATCAAGACCAAGGTGGTCTTTGCGTAGGGCGCGCCGTGCACGCCATTCCGAATCGGGCGCCTAACGGTCACACTTGGATCGGGTTAGAACGTTAAACGCGAAACTCGGAACCCAAAACCGCACACAGGTGCGCCTAGCGCGCATGTGTGCCGTCCATCGGCGATTTCACTTCGGCGAGCAGCTTATTGATGATATCGAGGGATGTATGCCCTTCGCCCTGGGCTTTGTAGTTGGGCACGATGCGGTGGCGCAAGACCGATGGCGCCAGCGCTTGGATGTCTTCGATGGAAACCGCGTAGCGGCCTTGCAAAATCGTGCGCGCTTTGGCGCCGAGAATCAGATATTGCGAGGCGCGCGGGCCGGCGCCCCACTCGACGTAGTCTTTGACAAACTGCGGTGTTTCGGCGCCGCCCGGGCGCGAGCGTTGGGTGAGCGCAACGGCGTAGGATACGACGAACGGCGATACCGGCACCTTGCGCACCAGTTCTTGATAACGCAGGATCTTGGGTCCGTCCAATATCTTGCGCGGCTCCGGTTTGACGTTCGACGTGGTCTGCATGACGATCTCGACCTCGTCATCGAAGTCGGGATAGCGAATTTCGATATTCAACATGAAGCGGTCGAGCTGGGCTTCCGGCAGCGGATAGGTGCCTTCCTGCTCGATGGGGTTTTGCGTTGCAAGCACAAAGAACGGTAGATCCAGCGGATAGGTGCGACCGCTCGCGGTGATCTTGTATTCCTGCATCGATTGTAACAGCGCCGCTTGGGTCTTCGGCGGCGTTCGGTTGATTTCGTCGGCAAGCAAGATGTTGGTGAAGATCGGTCCTTTGAGAAATTGAAACTGCCGCTTGCCGCTGTGCGGGTCTTCTTGAAGAATATCGGTGCCGGTGATGTCGGATGGCATCAGGTCGGGTGTGAACTGAATCCGGTTAAATTCCAGATCGAGAATTTCGGCGAGCGTGCTGATCAATAGAGTTTTGGCCAATCCCGGTACGCCGACGAGCAAACAATGGCCGCGGGCAAATAGAGCGATCAGCACTTCTTCGATGACGCGATCTTGGCCGACGATGACTTTGCGAATCTCGCTGAGCATGGTTTCGCGCTTGTCGGCGAACTCTTCGATCTCGGCGATTTCGTGCTGTTGGATTTCGTTGGACTCCATCGTTTCCTTCTTAACTTCCGCCCAATTTGTCGAGCGCCGCTTTGGCTTGTTTGCCTTTGTCCGCCTCGCCCGTAGCTGCATAGGCGTCGATCAACAGACGGTAGATCAATGGATTGTAAGGATTGATCTGGATCGCTTCCTCCAGCACTCGGCGGGCCTCTGTGAATTGCTTGTTAGCATGGTGGATGCGGCCGAGCTGCACATAGGTGTTGGCGTTGTCGGGGTCGACATCCAAAACTTTTTTCAAAAGCGGCAGCGCTTCGTCGAAGCGGTTCATCTGAATGTAAACGCGACCAAGCTTGTTCATGATCACCGGCGAGTTGGGGCTGGCTTGCAAGGCGCGTTGATACTCATTGGCGGCGGCGACGGTGCGTCCCCTGTTCAAAAGCTCGTCGGCCAAGTGGGTGCGGTTGCGCGCCACGGCCGATTGAATTTCTCTCAGCTCGACGACGTCCTCGTCTTCCTTGCCGTCTTTTTTGACTTTCAAGCGGCGCACCCGGCTGCCTTCGATGCCTTTGAGCCCTTTGCCTTTGAGAAAGCTTTTCCAGCGGCTTTCGAAGCTGCTAGACGAAATGCCGTAGACTTTCTCGATCGCTTCGGGTGTCGGGTTGTTGACCAGCGCGCCCATCAATTCGCGCATGCCGGCCTTGCCTTTGCTCTGATTGATAAACTCCACGGCCGAGGCGGCCTCCGCATAGGCGAGCTGGACTTGCTCGGGGTTCTCCAGATGAATCAGCGACGGCTCCATTTTCTTGAAGCCAACGAACTGGTCTTTTTCCAGTGCCTGCACGAGCAGCGTTTGATTGGCCGGCGTCAAGTAATCTTCCGTCGCGTCTTTGGTTGGCGCCGGTTTCCGCCAGCGGGTCTCGTAGAAGCGCGCCATGCCTTCGTGCAGCCAGATCGGCGCTTGGTTGTTCGACAAGGCGACAATGACGTAGTGCAAATATTCGTGGCTCAGCGAGTCGGCCCAGCGGTAGCCAAAGCTCAAGGCGCGCGGCGAGATGATCATGAGCTTGTTAAATTTGCAGATGCCCACGGCGCCGGTCTCTTCGATGTCGCGCAGGGACAGCGTCGAGATCGCATTGAATGCGGTGGCATCGGGCGCAATTTCGACGCGAACTTTTTCTTTGGGATAGTAGCCCAGCTCGGCGCCGACGGCTTCGTAGCTTTTCTCCAAGACGTCGAGCGCGTACTGGGCGAGGATGCCGTCGCGCCGGTCATCGACATAAAGCGCGAAGTGAGGGCTTTCGTATTTCCTGAGATTTTTCAGCACGTCGACGGTGATTTGGCTGAAGAGCTTCCAAGCCTGGCGCCGTTTATCGGTCGAGTCGATGGCCAAACCGCGGTCGCTGGCGGTTAACGCTTCGGCGTAGCGTCCTTGATAGAATTTGACGCGGGCGTCGATGTCGTGGGCAGTGGCGGACTTGGCGTTGTCGCGGATTAAACGTGCCGCAAGTTCTTCGGCCTGGGTGATCTTCCAAGCGTCGAGCAAGTCTTCGGCTTCCTTGAGCGCCGGATCGACTTCGGCGGCGCGCACCGGCAGGACGAGGAAAAAATAAATAATGGCAACTAAGACAGCCCGTAAACCGCGCCCATCGGACTGTCTCTCGCAAAGACGCCAAGGTCGCAGAGTTCGAAATCTCGGATAGTTCAAGGCGGCCTACTCGGAGAGGTTTTTGAAATAGCGTTCGATCTGTTCTTTCATCTGTGGCGGCACGCCTTGTTTGAGGGATTCCAGAATTTCTTCACGGAAGTTGCGCGGCGCTTTGTAGTCTTCTTTGCCGGGCAGGCGGAACCTTTCCGTGTCCATGCCGGTAAAGCCGCTCTGGATGTCAAAGTCAGGAAATTGCGGCATGCCGGGCAGCGACGTCATGTTGCCAAAGGGCAAGAAACGGCCGCCTTGGCGGAATAGCCGCGTCACCGGCATGTTGCCCATCTGGCCGCGCTGGGCCATTTGCTGCATCGCCGATTGCATTTGCTGCTGCGACTGCGACAAGCGTTCGAGCGCGCTCTGTTCCGGCGGCACCGCGCCGCGCGGATCGAGCTGGCCCAAGCGGTCTTTGGCGCCGGCCATCGATTTGCCCGCTTCGCCGATGTTCTGGAGGATTTTCGGATCGAGCGACGGGAAGAGTTGGAAGAGCGACTCCAACCGCTCGTGTAAATCGTCGGTGCGCTGGCGGAGCGCGTCCTGGCGCTGCGCCAGATCGCGCAACCGTTTGCGGTCGGCGTCATTCAACGCCTGCGCCGGTTCCGCGAGAAGCTGGTCGAGTTCCTTTCGGATCTCGCTTAGGCTGTTTTCGGCACGGCGCGCGCGCGGTTCTTGGGCTGCGCTGCGCTTCTTGCCGAGCTCGCCGCGGGTCATCTTCTCGCCCTCACCGTAGCCCGGGAAATCGCGGTTGAGCAGCTTGGCGATTTGATTTTTCAAGAGCGCATTCATCGTGGCGTCGTCCAGGTTGGTCAAGAGGTCCGGGCTGTCGGGGCCTTCGCGGTCGGGGAACAAATTGGTAAGCGCGCCGAGCTCCTTGATCGCTTTGTCGAGGAAAGCGTCGAGCTTGCCCTTGAGCGCGTTGTCGCGCTCGCGCAGGGCTGCCGAGTTGAGCCGCTCGGTGTCGAGCAATATCTCCTGCTGCTCCTGTGCCAATTGTTGCAGTTCGTTTTGCTGCCGCTGCATCTCACCTTGCATGCGCCCCATACTCGAGGCCATTTGCTGGCGCTGCATATTCTGCAACGATGCTACCATCTGCGCCATCTGGTTGAAGAGCTCGCGCGCCAGTTGGCGCGCCCCTTCGATGTCGCCCTGCTGGAGTTTTTTCCGAATAGCGTCCAACTGTGACTGCATTTCGTCAAAACCCAGCCCCCGCATCTGGTCGGCGTTCATAAAGTCATCGGGCATCTGCTGTGCCATTTGCGACAGCGCCTGCTGCAGTGCGGCGAGGGTCTTTTGCAGCGCGGAGATCTGCTTCATGATTGCGTCGAGATTTTTGTCGCCGCTCTGGAGCTTTTCGAGCGAGTCCATCAAGCGCTCTTGGCTGCGCGCGAGGTCCTGGGCTGCCGAAGCGGTTTCCTGGGCCTTCAACCGCTTGCTAATATCTTCGGACAACAGCGACATACGCTCGAGCTCGGAAGCTATCTCGTCGTGGGCTTTGAGCTGGTCTTCCTCCGACGTGGCCTGCTGCTGGCGCTGTAACAGGTCGTTCTTGGTAAATTCCATATTGCGCTTTAGCGCTTCGAGATCGGTATACGTCGCGAAATCCGACATGCGATCTTTCTGCGTGCGCGCCAGGACGTCTTCGACCCGTTTGAGAGCGTCGGCCAAATTTTTGTCAAATTTTTGATCGGCGTCTTTCATCTGCGGTGCGTTCTTGTCATTGGGCAGCGGCCGCTCCAAGTGATCGCCCAACAGGTCGACCATGCGGGTATTCAAGTCCTTGATCATCTCAGCGACTTGCTTGTGCTCGCCTTTGAGATTCTTCAGGCGCAGGCGCAGCGCGCGGCTGATGCCGATCTTGGGGCCTGAAATGGTATCGTTGTCGAGAATCTGCAAGGTGACGACAGCATCTTCGTCCTCACGCAGTGCCAGCTTGCCTAGGTCCCATTTGAACTGATCGCGCAGGATCAACCGCTTGGTTTCGTCCTTGTGCAGCCTTGTCTTGTCCTCGCGGTCGCCGACCTTGGCGACCAAGTTGATTTCGCCGATGCCGAAATCGTCGCGGGCGCTGTAGTCGAGCACGATCACCTCGTCGCCGTTGATTTCCATGTCTTCGGTCGGTTTCAGCAATTCGATGGTTGGAAAGCCGTCCGGTTTGACACGCAGCTCGTAGGTGATGGGCGCGTTCTTAAACCCGTGGGTGTCTTCGATTTCGATGCGATATTGCTGCGCGCCGAACAGGATGAAGTTGGCCTGGATTTTTTTACCGTCGATTTTGAGCGGCAGCCGTTTGCCATCGTCGGTGACGAGATCGGCTTTGGTCACCCCTTTGGTTGTATCGGCGTCGAGGCGAATCGCCGAGCCTTTCAGGCCTTCGACGTTGCCGCCGGGACTGACGGACGATGGCAGGCCGGAATAGTCGGGCGGGTGAATCGTCGCTTGCAGGTTGCCAATCTCTGGCGGATCGATGGCTTCGGCGCTGTATGTGGGCGAGGTGAATTCGCCGGTGACGGCGCGGTATCGCAGGGTTTTTTCCAAGCGGGCGAGGGATGAATTGAATTTGCCGTCGCCCAAATTTTCCATGGTCAGCTTTTCCGGCACATTCGGCTGACCCTTGTCGTCGGTTTGGCTCCAGACAATCAGGTCGACGGTTTTAGGAATGGCGCCGGCTGTAGCAACTTGAATCGTCACCGGTGCGCCGCGCACAACGCGGAGTCCCTTGGGATTGACGTCCAGCTCAGTTTTCGATGGCGGGATGTGATCCAATGGGCGGGTGAGCAAACTGAAAGTGTCGCCGACCCAAGATGGATTGAACAGCACCATCGCTAACACCGGCACAAAAACGATGCCCAACAGGCGCAGGCTAGAATTGAGCCGCCGCTTGTCGAGTAGGTCGTCAACTTGCAGCGTGGCGATCTGTTTACGCGTCGAGCGCAGGAGCGCCAGCACCATGGTCGAGGAAAAGCCGGGGCCCTCTCGGTTTTGCGCAACCTGGGGGTAGAGCTGCAGCGAGTTGATCAAGTTATTGCGCAGCTTGGGCTGCTTCTTTTCGATATAAACCGCCGCGCCTTCAGCACTGAAGCCGCGAAGCAGCCGCAAAAGCGTCCAACCCATGGCCACTAGCAGCACGATGACGGTCAGTATGCTGTAAACGAGCGGGGCGTAGGGGAGAAAATTCTTGATTTCCTGGACACCCGGGCCCAGGGCGAACAGGAGCAACGCACAGATGACCGTCAGGCACAGTCCCTCGATGCCCTGGATGAACTTGAAGCGCCGGATGAAGCGCCTCAGGAACGAGGAGAGTTCTTGGTATTCTTCCTGTCCCATAAAGTTGTCAATCTCAGCCATCTTATCGCCGTTTTGGGGGCAATGTCCAACGACCGGAACCGCATGAACGGCTGGAACCGTCGCCTCGATTGGCAACAGGGGGCCGTTATGTTATGCAAACGTGATTGTAGTACGCGCCGAGAAAGGACCGCAGATAGATGGAAAACCTAGAGCCAGAAAACTTACGACTTCACGACGGCCACGATGAGGATTTCGATGAAGAAGAAATGATGGATGAAAACCATCCGATGTGGCGTTCCGAGCGCATCACGCTCAACTCGGTTGGCATAGATATAGGCTCTTCGACTTCGCACCTGATCTTCTCGCGTTTGACCTTGCGCCGCCAAGGCGTGGCGTTGTCCAGCCGGTTTGTCGTGGTCAATCGGGAAATCATTCACGAGTCGCCGATTTTGCTGACCCCTTACGTTGACAAGACCACCATCGACACCAATAAGCTCGGCGATTTCATTCACCAGGCCTATCGCGACGCCGGCATGACGCCGGAAGATATCGACACCGGAGCCATCATTGTCACCGGCGAAGCGGTGAAAAAGAAAAACGCCGAAGCGATTGCCGCGCTTTTTTCCGCCGAAGCGGGCAAATTTATCTGCGCCACAGCGGGGCACAATCTAGAATCGATCCTGGCAGCCTACGGCTCGGGTGCGGTGCACATGACCTATCATGAAGGTGGCGACTTTACAGTGATGAACGTCGACATCGGCGGCGGCACCAGCAAAGTGGCCATCGTCCAAGGCGGCAAAGTGATCGACACCTGCGCGGTGGAAGTTGGCGCGCGGCTGATCGCCATGGATGAAAATAGCGTGATCACCCGCTTGGAAGACACGGCTGTGAAGATTGCCAAACAGGCGGGCATCGACGGGTTGGCGCTCGGTGTAAAAATGACCGACGACCAGAAAGAAAAGTTTTCGCAAAAACTGTGCGACGCGCTTTTTGAAGTCCTGGAGCGAGGCAAGCTCTCGCCAGAAGTCGAGGGCATGTTGGTGACGCCGCGGCTGGAATTTAAAGAACCAATCCACGCGTTGATGTTTTCCGGCGGTGTGTCGGAATTTATTTACGGCTACGAAAAGCGCAACTTGGGAGATCTTGGCGTGCCGCTCGGCAAAAAGATTCGCGCCCGCGCCAATCAATTGGGTGGCGGCGGCATTCCGCTGCGCCCGGCAGATGTGCGGATTCGCGCCACCGTCATCGGCGCCTCGCAATACACCGTGCAAGTGAGCGGCAATACGATATATCTGTCCCATCCGGAAATGCTGCCGCTGCGCAATTTGCAAGTGGTGACGCCGCAGTTCGAACAGAAAGAATCGATCACGGTTGCCGAGGTCAAACAATCGGTCGAACGCGCGCTGCAGCGCTTCGATGCTCAAGATGTAGAGCGTGCGGTGGCACTGGCGATTCGCTGGGAACTCGGTCCTTCCTATCCGCTCATTCGCACTTTGGCGGAAGGGTTGACCAGCGCCATGAAAGGCCACATTGACAACGGTCAACCGCTGGTGATGGTATTCGACGCCGACATCGCCAAGCTCATGGGCAACATCGTCGAGCGTGAGCTGATTCCCGGCGCAGGGATTATCTCCATAGACGGCATCGATCTGAAAGACTTCGATTTCATCGACATCGGCCAGGAACTGCCGGACGCCAAGGCGGTGCCGGTGGTGATTAAGTCGCTCATGTTCCGCCACAGCGAGCACGGCCGCGGCCATTCGCACCATTAAGCAAAGCAGTCCACCAGCGAGACACCGAGGGCACGGAGGTCCGGACTCTGTGTTCTCGGTGCCTCTGTGGTGAGTCTTAGGATCACGTTGACTTCCTCCAGGAATTCGCATAACTTTCTCGAAAATCCTTACATTACGGGTGCTTAACTTTTATGGAAGAACCTAGCGGTTGGCACAACTTTCTCGAAATCGTTACCAAGCCCGACAACATTCCGATTGTCGCGATGCTCATCCTCGTGGTTTTTTTCACCTGGCTTGGACTCAAGGAAGCTTTCAAGCACGACAAGCTCATCGAAGAAGGCAAGGAAAACGAAATCCCCAACGAGATGTGGAAGTAGTAGATGATAAGAGGTTGGCTGGCGCTTTGGGCCGTCCTCTTGGGGGCTTCTTGCAGTCTTGCGGCCGAGGTAAACACGCTCTTGCAGGGCGATGTGCGCTGGTCAGAGGCGCGCAAGTTGTTGCGCGAGGGCAACGCCGCTCAGGCCAAAACGGCGCTTGAAGAGCTGACAAAAAAGTACCCAAACGAAGCCGATCTGCAATCGTTCCTAGCGATGGCCCAGCTGCGGCTGCGCAATCCGGACGGCGCAGCCATCGCGGTGAAGCGGGCAATTGAAATAAACCCGAGCCACGTCGAGGCGCGCACCCTGCTCGCGTGGATTCAATTGGAAGTTCGCAACGACGTAGACAGCGCCATCAAGGAATACGCTAAAGTTGTTGAGCTGCAGCCCTCGTTGCCCGACGCGCATACCAATCTGGCCGCCGCGCTGAAGCACAAGGGCCAACTGGATCAAGCGATTGCCAGTCTCAACAAAGCGCTCGAGATCAAGCCGCAATTTGGCGCCGCGCTGAACAATCGCGGCTGGATTTTTGTCGAGCAAGAAAAGTGGCCCGAGGCGCGGCGCGATTTCGACCAGGCGCTCAAATTGAGTCCGCAGGATCAGGGCGCGCTGCAGGGGATGGCGCGGGTGCTGGAGCACGAGCGGGACTACGCCGGGGCGCAACAGATTCTGCGCCAGTTGATCGCGCGCTCACCCAATTTCGTGCACTGGCTTGAGTGGGGCCGCATCGGCTTGATTCGGTTTTGGTGGGTGTTGTTAACCATTGCAATTCTCTGGGCACTTAAGGGACGATTTCGAAAAGCGAGGACAGAGGCCAATGGCTGAAGCGAAAAAAGCACGCAAGGGCACGGCATTGCTCGCCGTGATGAACGAAAACTGCTCGAGCTGCGCCGGCTCGCCAATTTGCGAGGCGCACTGCCCGGTGGACAACTGCATTAACCTGCTTTACGAAGAGCTGCCCGGCGGCGGCTACAAGCCCTATCGGGTGTTTGTCGACAATGACAAGTGCATCGGCTGCCAGATGTGTTACAGCGACGACTTGACCAAGGTGCAGCAGCACAAAGAAACCGGCGAAATCTATTTCGAGTACAATAACCGTTTCTTTGACAAGAACCGCAAACCGATTGAGCCCGATAACGTGCCCAAGCGCATCCAGCTGCAACTGATCGGCACCGAATCGGAGGATCGCCTGGACAAGAAAATCTGTCCCTGGGACGCGATTAAGATGCACGAGTTTGAGGACGGGCTGGAACGTTCGGAATATTTTTATGACCAGAGCAAGCTGAAAAAGGTCAATGACATGTGGGTGATCGACGCCAAAGAGAAAGAGCGTTTGGAGGATAAGCAGAGCGACCTTTACGATTAGCGGCCCCGAAACAGGAGCGAATCGACGATGGCCAAAAAAATCGAGATCATGGAAACCGTGCTGCGCGACGCGCACCAGTGTCTTTTGGCGACGCGCATGCGCACCGAAGACATGCTGCCGATTGCCGCCAAGCTCGACGATATCGGCTACTGGTCGCTGGAGACCTGGGGCGGCGCGACCTTCGATGCGACGCTCCGCTACTTAAAAGAATGCCCCTGGGAGCGGCTGCGCAAACTGCGCGCGGCGATCCCGAAAACGCGCTTTCAAATGCTCCTGCGCGGTCAAAACGTGGTGGGCTACAAGAACTACCCCGACGACATCGTCCAGGCTTTTGTTCAAAAAGCCGCCGCCAACGGCATCGATGTGTTTCGCATCTTCGACGCCATGAACGACGTGCGCAACATGAAAACCGCCATCGAGACGGCGCTCAAGACCGGCAAGCTGGTGGAAGGCACGGTTTGCTACACCATCAGCCCGGTGCACAACGCCGATTATTTTCTCAAGGTCGCCGAAAAGTTGGCCGACATGGGCGTGCAGATCATCTGCCTGAAAGATATGGGCGGCCTGTTGGCGCCGTATGCGGCCTACGAGATTATCAAAAAGATCAAAACGCGAATCAATTTGCCGCTGCATCTTCATTCGCACTGCACCGCTGGGCTCGCGCCGATGAATTACATGATGGCCATTGAAGCGGGCGCGGATATTCTCGACACCGCAATGTCGCCGCTGTCGCAGGGAACCTCGCAGCCGGCCACCGAGCAGCTAGTTGCCGGGTTGCAGGGCTCGCC
>VGTH01000060.1 GCA_016874755.1 Deltaproteobacteria bacterium
AAGAGCTTCCGCAAACTGAACGCACCACAGCTTGTCGGAAAAGTAGCGCGCGGGACGAAGTATGACAATGGCAAAGAGATGAGGGTCGCCGCCTAGTATCTTTTTACACACCTATTGACAACGGCTCTCCGCGTTAGCGTGCCGTCGATATCAAACAGGATCAGCTTCATGACCGGTCTGACATCTGTATCTGTCCGCCGCAATATTGACAACCTATAACCGCTACGGTAGATGTCTTGCGTAGGTTTTGCGCGACTGGCGAACGTGGAATTGACCACGAGGAAGCGCAAAGCGCTAAGATGGCCGAACGCCTGGGTCTCTTAAATAGAGAGGTCCAGGCTTTTTTGTGCCTGCAAAGAATTCGGGCCGTTGCATCCGGCAAAAAGTCCACCCACCCAACGGGGCGAACAAGTCCTCGGCGGTTTGCGCGCGCGCTGATCGAACCTTACAATGATGCTAAAAGCCTTTGAGAAAGAACCATGATCAAACATTATCTCCTATCCCCTGGCCCGACGCCCATTCCCAATGAAATCGCCCTGGCGATGTCGGAAACGATGATTCACCATCGGACGCCGCAGTTTAACAAGGTGTTCGAAGAGGCACGCCAAGGGCTGAAGAAGCTGTTCGGCACCAAAAGCGACGTGCTGATGCTGGCATCTTCCGGCACCGGCGCCATGGAAGCGGCGGCCGCCAATCTTTTTTCGCCCGGCGACAAAGTATTAGTGATCAACGGCGGCAAATTCGGCGAGCGCTGGCTAAACATCGCCAATGCGTTCGCTTTGAACCCCATCGAAATGCCGGTGCCCTGGGGCCAAGCCGTCAAAGTCGCCGACGTCGAAAAACAGTTAAAGGCGAATCCCGATATCCAAGGCGTGATGATCCAGGCGAGCGAAACCTCGACGACCGTCTTTCATCCGATTCAAGAAATCGCCAAGCTCACCAAAAACGGGCCGCTATTTTTGGTGGACGGTGTGACGGCAGTCGGTGTTACGCCGGTGCCGCTAGACGATTGGGGATTGGACGTGCTGGTTACCGGTTCACAAAAAGCGCTCATGCTGCCGCCGGGGCTGGGCTTCATCGCGCTGAGCGACCGTGCCTGGGAAAAAACCAAGAAGGCCAAGCTGCCGCGCTTCTATTTCGACTTGAATTTGGAACGGAAAAATCAACAAAAAGGCTCGGGCGCCTTCACCCCGGCGGTCTCGTTGATCTTCGGCGTGCGCGCATCCATGCGGATGATGGAACGCGAGGGATTGAAAAACGTTTACGCGCGCCACGACCGCATGTGCCGCGCCACCCGCGCAGCGGCGACGGCGCTCGGGCTCAAATTGCTCGCTCCGGACAGTCCGAGCGCGGCAGCGACCGGCATCTACCTGCCGGACGGCATCGATGCCGACGCGGTGCTCGAATACCTCCGCGATAAAATGAACGTCACCCTCGCCGAAGGCCAAGATCAACTCAAAGGCAAAGTGATTCGCATCGCCCATATCGGCTACATGGGGGCGTTCGACGTCATCACCGCGATCGCCGCGCTGGAAATGGCGCTGCGCAAATTTGGCGCGGAAATCCCGTTTGGCCGCGGCGTCGCGGCAGCACAGGAAGTGCTGATGGAAGCGTTGGTTTGAAAACAAAGAGGCGTTAGGGGTAACGGGTTTAGGAAGAATCGGAACCTCCTTACCCCTTGCGCCTCACTCCTTACGCGTCAGAATCGGATCGTAACATGAAAATACTCGTAACCGACTCCCTCGCCCCTGAAGGGCTCGCGGTTTTCCAAAACGCCAGAGGTTTTGAAGTCGACGTCAAGATCGGCCTCAAACCCGACGAGCTCAAAAAAATCTGCGGCGCCTACGACGGCTGGGTCATTCGCAGCGGCACCAAGATCACGGCTGAGTTGATCGACGCCGCGACCAATTTGAAGGTCATCGGCCGCGCCGGCGTCGGCTATGAGAACATCGACGCCGACGCCGCCACCAAGCGCGGCATCGTGGTGATGAACACGCCGGGCGGCAACAACGTCACCACCGGCGAGCACACGGTGGCTTTAATGATGGCGATGGCGCGTCACATCCCTCAAGCGGTGGCATCGCTCAAAGCCGGCAAATGGGACCGCAACAAATATGTTGGCGTCGAGCTCTGCAACAAGACGCTCGGCGTCATCGGCCTCGGCAACGTCGGCCGCATCGTCGCCGAGCGTGCCGCCGGCCTGCGCATGAAAGTTTTGGGCTTCGACCCGTTTATCGCCGCCGAGAACATCGCGCGCATGGGCGTGGAGCCGGCAACGCTAGATGAAATTGTCGCCAAGTCCGACTTCATCACCGTGCATGTGCCGCTCACCCCCGACACGCAAGGGCTGATCAACAAAGCTGCGTTCGCCAAAATGAAAAAGGGCGTGCGCATCATCAACTGCGCCCGCGGCGGCATCGTCGACGAGCAAGATCTCGCCCAGGCCATCAAAGAAGGCAAAGTCGCCGGCGCGGCGCTCGACGTTTACGTCGATGAGCCGCCCGCCGCCGATCACCCGTTGGTCAAGTTGGAGCAGGTCATCACCACGCCGCACCTCGGCGCGTCCACTGATGAGGCCCAGTTAAACGTGGCCATCGCCGTCGCCGAGCAGATGGTCGACTTTCTTGCCCAGGGCGTGGTGCGCTACGCGGTCAACGTGCCGTCGGTGAGTCCGGAACTGCTCGAAGTGCTGCGCCCCTACCTGACCCTCGGCGAAAAACTCGGCAGCCTGTACACGCAGATGGGCAACGCGCTACCGAAGGAAGTCCAGGTCGAATATCGCGGCGATGTCACCCAGTATAACGTTGCCGCGCTGACGCTGGCGGTGTTGAAGGGGCTGCTGACTCCGGTGATGGAGTCCGCGGTGAACTACGTCAACGCGCCGGTGGTCGCGCGCGAACGGGGCGTCAAGATTGTCGAGTCCAAGGGCGAGCGCGCCGGCGACTTTACCAGCTCGATCACCGTGCGCGGCAAAAACGGCAAGGAAGATCTAGAAATCGAAGGGGCGATTTTCGGCGCCAAACACCCGCGCATCGTGCGCGTCAACAGCTTCTACCTCGAAGCGGTGCCCGAAGGTTATATCTTGATCCTACAAAACAAAGACGTGCCCGGCGTCGTCGGTTCGGTGGGGACAATCCTCGGCAAACATGCTATTAACATTGCCGGTATGGAACTCGGTCGCAGCGCCAAAGGCGGCAACGCCATTTCGTTTACCCATGTCGACGAAGCGGTGCCGAAAAAAGCCCTGGATGAGCTCCTCGCGCTGCCGCAAATCGTCTCCGCCGAGCTGGTCAAACTGTAATTCGGTTTCGGGTTTCGAGTTCAGGGTTTCGAGTTCGAACCCGAAACGCGAAACCCGAAACGCGAAACGGAATTCAAAATGTCCAACGTTGCAATCATCGGCGCCCAGTGGGGCGACGAAGGCAAAGGGAAGGTCGTCGACCTGTTTACCCAGGACGCCGATATCATCGTGCGCTTCCAGGGCGGCAACAACGCCGGCCATACGCTGGTCGTGGAAGGCAAGAAGACCGTTCTCCATTTGATACCTTCGGGCGCGCTGCACCCCAATAAACTTTGCGTCATCGGTAACGGCGTCGTGGTCGATCCGGAAATCTTGATCGAAGAAATCGACGCGCTCAAAGCCCAGGGCCATCTCGCCAACGATACTCAGATCCGCATCAGCGAGCAGGCCCATGTGATCATGCCCTATCACAAGGCCATCGACCTGGCGCGCGAAAGATTGCGTGGCAAGGGCAAGATCGGCACCACCGGGCGCGGCATCGGCCCGGCCTACGAGGATAAGATCGCGCGCATAGGCATTCGCTTTGTCGACCTGCTCGAAGAAGACACGTTTCGCGAGAAGCTCGAACGCAACATCGAAGAGAAGAACTTTTATTTGAAAGCGATTCTCAAAGAGAAGACCCTCGACTTCGACGAGATCCACGACAGCTATTGCCAATATCGCGACAAGCTCAAACGCTACGTAACGAACACTGGTCTGTTGCTCGACGAGCAGATCCGCGCCGGCAAGCGCGTGCTCTTCGAAGGCGCCCAGGGCACCTTGCTCGACGTCGACCATGGCACCTATCCCTACGTCACCTCGTCGAGCACGATCACCGGCGGCGCCTGCTCAGGTTCCGGCGTCGGACCGCAGCACATTCAGCAGATCATCGGCATTTCGAAGGCCTACACCACGAGAGTGGGCAGCGGGCCGTTTCCGACCGAGCTAGATGGGCCCGATGGCGAGACGCTGCGGCGCGAAGGCGCCGAATTCGGCGCCACCACCGGCCGCTCGCGCCGCTGCGGCTGGTTCGACGCCGTCGGCGTCCGCCACGCGGTGCGCATGAACGGCCTCACCGGCGTCGCGCTCACCAAGCTCGATGTACTGACCGGGTTCAAAAAAATCCCCATCTGCACCGCTTACCGTTACCAAGGCAAGACCATCGACGAGTTCCCGGCCAGCTCCAAAGTGATGCAGGGCGTCGAGCCGGTCTACGAGGAAATGGCCGGCTGGGACGCCACGCTCGACAACGTGCGCAAGTTTGCCGACCTGCCGGCAAGCGTGCAGAAGTACGTCAAAAGAATCGAAGAAGTCATTGGCACCGAAATCATCTTGGTTTCGGTGGGACCAGGCCGTGAGCAGACGATTCTCCTAAAAAACCCATTCAACTGAGTGCCGCGTCGCAGCGCCACGGCATATCGACTAACAGCTGGCGTCAAAAGTTTGATAGGCTAAGCACCCTCGGCAGCCCACAAAAACGCGATTTCACAGAAAACCCTTGAATACCCCAAGGCGCATGATTATCGTGATTGCAATCTAATCAGCCTCGGAGGTCCCATGGACGGCGAATATATCAACAAAGAACGCTTGATCGGCGATCTAAAAACCCTGATGAACGACGCGGATGAGCTGTTGCGCGCGACCGCGAGCCAAGCGGGCGAAAAGATCACCGTGGCGCGCCAGAAGATCGAGCAGAGCTTGGTCGAAGGGCGCAAGGCCGTGGCGGACGCGGAAAAGACCTTCGTCAAAAAATCGAAAGAGGCCGCGGAAATCGCCGACGACTATGTGCGGGAAAACCCTTGGAGCGCCATCGGCATCGCGGCTGGCTTGGGTGTTGTGTTAGGATTTTTGATCCGCGGCAAATAGAATTGGCATGGCGGATCGCGATTGGCATAGCGCCGACGGCGGCGGCTCGTCCGGCTTTTTGCGACCGTTGAAGTTGCTCTTGGCCGGCTTGAGCTCGGCCCTGCATACCCGGGTCGAGCTGTTCGTCGCCGAGCTCGAAGAAGAGCGCGAACGCCTCAAGCAGTCGCTGATTTTGATACTCCTGGCGGTGCTCGGTATTAGTCTCGGCGCGATTCTGCTCACGATCTTCGTCATCGCGCTGCTGTGGGAACGCGGCTGGATCGCCGCCATCGGCATGCTGGCGCTTATCTATCTTGGCGTCGGCGGCTGGGCGGCGGCCTCGTTGCGCAACAAACTACTCGCCCGGCCTGGCCTGTTTCCCGATACCTTGGCTGAGCTGGCCAAAGACCGCGACCGTTTGAAAGCCTCTGCCCGTGAGTAATCGTCTCGAAGAGATCGCCCGGCGCAAGCGCGCGTTGATCGAACGCTGCGCCGAAGAACGCGCGCAACTCAGCAACTCCTATCGCCAGATTCATTCACCGCTGCAGCTCAGCACCGCGCTTGTCGGCGTTAGCCGAGTGCTCAAGACTTACCCCCTCCTCGCCGCGGGCATTTCCAGCTTGCTCGTCAGCGGTTATGGCAGCAAGCTCACGCGCTCAGCCGCTGATTTGCTGAAGCTTTGGCGCATGGTTGTGCCGGTTTGGGTTTGGCTCACCAAGCGCGACCAAAAATAGCATCTGAGGGCGACCAGCCGGTCGCCCCTACAAGAATCTGCCAGAGGTAGGAACGCTGCACTGCCTTGGCTGTGCGCGCGCGCTATTCGTTGCGCGCCCGCTCCACTTTGCGCGGATCGGCTGCGCCGCTCGCTTGTCCGCCGTTCACAGTGAGTGCTTGCACGATCCCGAGCGCGCTTTGATCGCGCAGCGTATGGCCGCGCTGCTCGAGCGCTTTCTTCACCGCGTCGTCCATTTTACTCTCAATATTGAGCCGGTCCGGCAGCCATTGATGGTGCACGCGGGCCGCGCTGACCGCCTCTTTGACCGGCTTCTGGAAGTCGAGGATGTTGAGAATCGACTGCAACGTCGCGGTGATAATGCGCGGCCCGCCGGCGGCGCCGGTCACTAGCTTTACCCTGTCGCCGTTCAATATGATTGTCGGTGACATGCTGCTCAGCGGCCGCTTGTTGGGCGCCAGCGCATTGGCTTCATTCCCCACCAACCCGTAGCTATTGCCCCATTCCTGGTGGATGGCGAAATCATCGATCTCGTTGTTCAGCACAATGCCGGTGCGCGCTGCGATCATTTTTGAGCCGAAGCGGGTGTTCACCGACTGGGTGCATGAGACCGCATTGCCAAACTTGTCGATGACGCTGAAATGGCTTGTGCCGCCCTTTTCCGCATTGTAGTTGTAGTAGCCGTAAAACTGCGGCGGGCGCGTCTTGTCCGGCACGATGCGGCCGCGAATCCAAGCTGCGTAATCCTTGCTGGTTAGTTTCCGCACCGGCACATGGATAAAATCCGGGTCGCCGAGAAAGGCCGCGCGGTCGGCGAAGGCGTGCTTCATCACCTCGGCGAGCAGGTGCAAATAAAATGGCGAGTTGTGCTGGAACTCGTCGAGTTTGTAGCTTTCGAGAACATTGAGCATCTGCAAAATCGCCACGCCGCCCGAGCTCGGCGGCGGCATGCCGATGACGGTATGATTTCGATAGCTGCCGACGACGGGCTCGCGCCAAACCGCCTTATAATTTTTCAAATCGTCGAGGGTCATCACCCCGCCGGCCTTTTGCACGGACTCGACAATCGCCTGACCCACCGAGCCCGAGTAAAATGCTTGCGGCCCTTGGCTGACGAAGGTTTTCAAGCTCACCGCGAGATCGGCCTGACGAATGATGCTGCCGTCCGCCGGCACTTTATCGTTGGGCAAAAAGATACGCGCCGTATCGGGAAACTTGCGCAGCGTGTTCTGCAGTCTATCGATGGGAATGCGCAGTGAGGCGTCGATGGCAAAGCCCTCGCCGGCCAGTCGAATCGCCGGCGCGGCGAGAACCGCCATCGGCAATGTGCCAAAACGCTTGTGGGCTTCGGCCAAGCCGGCCGCTTCACCGGGCACACCGACGGCGAGAGCGCCGACCAAACTGAGTGACGCCATCGGCTTGCCGTCGCGCACATACTGCTCGCGCCGCGCCGCCGCGGGCGCGGTTTCGCGAAAATCCAGAGCGAAAGATTTTTTCTCCTTGGCCTGGTAAACGATCATGAAACCGCCGCCCCCCAGACCGGAAGCCGCCTGATCCACCACGGAAAGCGCCAGCGCGGTGGCAATCGCTGCGTCAACCGCGTTGCCACCGCGGTTGAGAATTTCCATGCCGGCTTTGCTGGCGTGCTCGCTGTCGGCAACCACAAGGCCGGATTTGCCTGCCAGCGCTGCGGTTACAGCAACCTGCGTAACAAGAAGCCAGGCAACGACGATGTTTACAGTTGCGTAACGGAGCCGCGTGAACAGCATCGTCCTTCTTCTTTCTCCGCAAGCTTTGTCTGAGATTTGAAATCTGAAATTTGTCATGCGCAAGCGCTGGCGCAGCGCCAGCACTTGCGCCATCGCCCACCATACTACATATTGTTTCAGTTAGTACACGCCGCCGATTCTTTTGTCGAGCATGAAAACCATCATTGGACCATTTCATCCGGACCTGGAGGAAGCCCTGGTCGATGAAATGCTACTGCGCAAAAGTGGCGACCCGCTAGCCCCCCTTTTGATACTTGTCCCTTCGGACCTGATCCGCCGGCGCTTAAAAATACTTTTCAGCCGTGAGCAGCGATTGGCGTTGCTCAACGTCGCCATTCTCACTTTTTTCCAACTGTCGCGGCGCTTGAACGATGAAGGCGGCGCGCCAGACGCAGAGCCGCGCGACGATCTGTTTCTTGAAGAAGCCCTGCGGCGGATCATCCGCACCCGTCAACCCGGCGCCGAGCCCTACGCCGGTATTGAGAACCGCGCCGGCGGCTGCGCCGCGCTTTGGCAGACGCTGCGCGATTTGCGCGACGGCATGGTCGACCCCGCGGTTGCGCTCGATGCCCTGCGCGAGGGCCATTTCCGCGAGCGTGCCGGCCACAGGCTTGCCGAGCTGCTTAATCTCTTTCAAACCTTCCAAGATTTTCGCCAGGCGAAACACCTCACCGCTCAAGCCGATCTCGACCGGCGCGCCACCGAGCAGGTGGCCACGTCAAGTTTTCTCGCAGATTTTATCCAGGTCTATTATTACGGCTTCTATGACTTGACCCAGATCCAGCTCGATTTGTTCCATACCGTGGCGCGTCACTTCCCCACCACGTTGCTTTTTCCACTGCTCAATGTGCAGCCCAGCCATGCGGCTTGGAGTTTCGCCGCACAGTTTTACGAGCGCTACGTGCAAGGCCGCAGCGACGAATCGCCACAGACGCACGAGCCCAGGCCTCTGCTGGCGAGCTTGTTCGACGAGGCCGCTGACCGCAGCTATACCGACTTGCCAAAGCACTGGCAGTGCATGATCACCAGCGCCTTTGGTTTGCACGATGAGATCACATTCGCCGCCAAAGAAATTCTCAAGTTGAACGAGCAAGGGGAAACCCCCTTCCACGAGATCGGCGTCGTCGCCCGCGGCCTCGAACCCTATGGCGCAACGTTGGCAAATGTCTTTCAGCAGCACTGTATTCCCGTCGCCGGCCGCTTTGAGCGGCCCCTCGTCGAAGATCCGTTGGCGAAAACCGTCAATCTGCTGCTCGGTCTGCCCGCCAAAGAATTTTTGCGCAGTCAGGTCATCGACTTTCTCTCGTCCCCCCATGTGCAGTTTCAAACGATCTTGCGACGCACGATCAAACCGCGACCCGACCTTTGGGACTTGGCAACCCGCGAGCTGGCGATTTGCAAAGGGATCGCCGACTGGCGCCGGCTACGCCGCTATAGCCGAGGCGGGTTGCGCCTGTCGCAGCCATCCGAAGATGACGAGCCGCGCCATTGGCAAATTCCCGCGGCGCAGTTGACGGCGCTGGCTGATCTCGTCGACGCGCTGGTGGCGGATTTGAGCCTCCTGCCCTCTCAAGGCTCCTGGCGAGTGATGGCAGCGGCCTGGCAAACTTTGCTGGGAAAATATCTCGGCATCACGGACGATCGGACGGCGCCAACGGGCGACGGTTCGCCGCGAGCGAAGATCTTGGAGATTCTTCAGCAGCTCGGCGCGCTCGACGCCATCGACGATCGGGTTTCCCTGGCTGACTTCAGCCACACTTTTTCACACTGGATCGAACGGTCCACCATCACCGAAGACCGGCGCAACCGCGACGGCGTCATGGTGCTGAGTGCCACGGCGGCGCGCGGTCTCGCTTTTCGAGCGCTGTTTATTCTCGGCATGAACGAAAGCGTTTTTCCGCGCACCATCCGCGAAGATGCGTTTCTGCGCGACAGCGATCGCGACGTCATCGAGCGCGACTTAGGCTACAAGGTCAACGCCAAACTGACGGCCTTCGACGAGGAGAAACTCTTGTTCACCCTGCTTGTCGGCGCCGCCCGCGAGCGGCTTTACTGCTCCTACCAGCGCGCCGACGAGAGCGGCCGTGTTTTGTCGCCCTCATGGTATCTCGGTGAACTGCAGCGCGCTCTGGGCACTGGCGCGAGAACCGTCTCGGTCGTCGAACTGCCGCGCAGCCATGTAGAGAAGATCGCCTTAGCGCCGTTTGACCGCCGGGAGTTTCTGCTGCCCAACGAGCTCGGCGTGCGCATGACGCTGCAAGGCGAAGATCCGACGGCGCTGATCGAGGCGACGACGCCATTGGCGGAAATCTATCGAAGTGGACGAGACGCCATCGCCAAACTCGACCACAGTGGCGCGAGCTTGCTCGCTTGGGACGGCATGCTCGCTAACGCCGAGCCGCACTGGAAGCGAATTTCATTGCGCGGCACGGCGCCGACCACGCTGGAGACCTATGCGCGCTGTCCGTTTCAGTTTTTCGCGCGGCACGTGCTTCGTCTCAAACCGCTCGACTGGCCGGAAGAGTCGCTCGGCCCGAGCCCAGCGGAGTTTGGCCAGTTGGGACACACTATCCTCGATGGCTTTTATCAAGAACTTATCCAACGCGGCTATTTCACCGGCAATGCCGGCAGGATTGACACCGATGTCTGCTTGCAAGCGGCGGCCGAGCGCGCCTTCACCGACTATGAAAATCAAAACCCTGTGGGGTACCCACTCTTTTGGGAACACCTCAAGGATAGCTTGCGGCAGACTTTGCGGCAGGTGATCACTCAAGACCTTGCGGAGCTGGCGCAATCGGGTTTTCAGCCAATCAGCCTGGAAACCCAGGTTGCCGCACATTTGCCGGAAGAATGGCCCGCACCGTTGAACAATCTCATCGTCCACGGCCGCATGGATCGTGTGGATCTGCTAGCCGGCACCGATCAGCCAGAACTGCGAGTGATCGATTACAAGTTCAAATTCGGCGGCAGCCCAAAAACCGAAGACAACAATCTCGCCCTCGGCGCGCTGCGCGGAGTGCGTCTACAGCCGCCGATTTATTTGCAACTAGCGCAACAATGGGCGCGTGAGCACGAGCTGCCGGCAAACTTGGCCATCAAAGCCGACTTCTATTACGTCGCGCCGAATTGGGACGGCGGGCCGCTGACCACGAAAGCTTACGGCAGCAAGGAGCTGAGCGACAAGGTAGGTGCCGCCACCAAAGAAACCATCGCCTACTTGGCCGAAGGCGTGCGTCAGGGGCGCTTTTTCATCAACCGCGGCGACGCCTGCAGCCTGTGCGACATGGCGCGCGTCTGCCGCAAGAACCACCCACCGAGCGTGTGGCGCGCCGAGAACGATCCGATCACAAAAACCCACCGTGAGCTGCGCAAGAAAACTTTAAAGCAGCTGTGAGCGCAGGAGCGAAAGGGACAGTGGATAGGACACCATGAAGCACACGAAGGACACGCAGTTCGGCAAGAAGCTTTTTTTTCTTTTCTTATCTTCGTGGTGAAATTCGCTTTTCATGGAACTCGTGGCTAAGCAGCAGAATTTCACGCTTCCCGACGCCCGTGATCGCGCGCTAGCCATTGGCACGTTTGACCGCAATATCGTGGTCACGGCGGGTGCCGGCACCGGCAAGACGACTTTGCTGGTTGATCGGCTGGTCCATCTGCTGCTGCGCAATCCCGATCCAGTTGCGATCACCGACATCGTCTCACTCACGTTTACCAACAAAGCGGCCGACGAAATGAAGCAGCGGCTGCGCGAGCGGCTGCAGAGTTATCTCGCCGTCAGCCTCGATCGCACGTCAACCGACAGCGCTGAAGAAAAAAACCAGAGCGCCGTGCAGGGTCTAATCCAGCTATATCAGCTTTCAAAGGAAGAAATGGACGGCCGTATTCACAATGCACTGCGCGATCTCGACCGCAGCAACATCGGCACGATCCACAGTTTCGCCGCGACGCTTCTGCGGCTCTACCCTCTCGAAGCCGGCGTCGATCCGCAATTTCGCGAAGACGACGGCGCGGAGTTCGAAGGGTTATTCGACGAGCAGTGGGACAACTGGCTTGGCCAAGAGCTGGCACTCACGAGCCCGCGCGCGCCTGCATGGCGCCGCGTGCTGGCTCGCTTCCAGATTGAACAGATTAAACAGCTCGCCAAATCGTTGGCGTCGGAAACCGTCGAGCTTAACAACCCGGTCACAAAGACGATACCCGCCGCGGTTGCCGATTGGCTGGCGCAGCTTGAAAGCGCTGCGGCAGAGCTGGTCGAAAATCACTCCGGCGACCGTAGCAATGACAAAGTCGCCCGCGCGGCGCTCGCGATTTTGCGCGATTTCAGAAAAAGCGGATCGCGCTCGGAACAGCTCGCGGCGCACTACCAGGAGGTCGCCGACAGATCGATAAATCCAAAGTTAGTCGGCTGGTCGCCGGAAGAATGCGCCACCTTGCGTGAGATCGCCCGCGCCGTCAATGGACTCGGCACAGTCGACGCCGAGTTAACGGCTTTGTTGTGGAACCTGCTCGGTCCGTTCGCGGCGGCGTTCCGCGAACAATTCGTCAGCGCGGGGCACTTGTCGTTCGACGCCTTGCTCGTGCGCGCGCGCAACCTGGTGCGCGACGATCGCCGGGTGCGCGGCGAGCTAAAACGGCGCTTTCGCGCGATTCTCATCGATGAGTTCCAAGACACCGACCCGATCCAGTACGAAATTTTGCTCTACCTCGCCGAGCAGCCCGGTTCGCTGGCAAGCGACTGGCGGCAAGTGAAATTGGCACCTGGCAAAGTCTTTGTAGTCGGCGATCCGAAACAATCGATCTATGCCTTTCGTCGCGCCGACATCGAGGCCTATCTCGAAGTCGTCGAAAAAATTATCAAGGCGCAGGACGGCATCGAGTGCCGGCTGACCACCAACTTTCGCAGCAACCGAGAGATTCTCGATGTCGTCAACGGCGCTTTCGAAAAGCTCATTTGCGCTCAGGAAGGCTTGCAGCCAGACTACATCGGCATCGAACCGGCGCCCGGACGCGGCGCGGCAACGACGAAAATACCAAACGTATTGGTGCGAAAAATCCTTTCCGGCGATAACGAAAAGCTCGACGCCGAAACCGCCCGTCGCCTCGAAGGACAAACCTTGGCGCGCTGGCTCAAAGAAGAGGTGCTCGGCAAAGCGCCGATCCTGAATACGCGGGGCGAGCCGGTGCTGGCACAACCGCGCGACGTTGCCATCCTACTGCGCCGGCTGACCGACATTCACGACTATCTCGAGCCGCTGCGGCGCCACGGCATTCGCTACGTCGTCGAAGGCGAACGGCAGTTTTACTCCGCCAAGGAGATCATCGACGCGGTGAATCTGCTGCGCGCGGTGGAGAATCCCCATGATCGGTTAGCTTTGGTCGGCGTCCTGCGCTCGCCTTTGGGCGGCATCACCGATCAGCAAATTTATGAACTACATCGTGAGGGGCTGCTCGACTATCGCGCTTGGAAGAAACTCGATGCGACAAAATATCCAACAAACTTGGTGCGGCTATACACGGCTCTCGCGCGCCTACACAGTGAAGTCTCGACCATGCCGATTGGCAGCGCCATGGCTCATCTGTTTGCGACGCTGCCTGTCGAGCTGCTGGCCGCCTGCCATTTCCACGGCGAGCAAGCCGTGGCCAATTTACAAAAGCTGCAACAGCAAGCGGAACAGCTCGGCCACGAAGGTTTGACCACGCTCAAAGCGGCGATCCGACAGTTGGAAAAACGCGTGCTCGAAGCCAAGGACGAAAGCGAAAGCATGCTCGCCGAAGAATCCCTTGATGCCGTGCGCGTGATGAGCATTCACAAATCGAAGGGATTGGAGTTTCCCATCGTCATTCTCGCCGGCTGTCAAAGCGGCACCGACAGTGCGCGCGGGGCGCGCGTCGAATCCTTATTTGAATGGTCAAGCGGCCTGACCGGTTTGGTGGTAAACCAGCCGCTCGATTTGGCGGCGCTGTACGTCAGCGAGAAAACCAGGCGGCGCGATCGCGAAGAACAGAAGCGCCTTTTCTACGTCGCCATGACGCGGGTGCGGGAACATCTGGTCGTCTCCTGCGCTCCGGCCAATCGCCACAGCGGCGGATTTCTCGACCTGCTGGATGGCACCGTCGACAGCGCTATTGGTGACTGCGAAGAGTCCACGAGCATCTCCCTTGGGCGGGGAAAGGTCTACATTCACGTCACGACGGAAACACTTACCGCACCCTCCGGCGAGCCGCACAACCCTGATTCCACCCAGGAAAAACCAAACTGGCAAGCGTACGTGAGCGCCTGGGCCCGGCGCGCAAATAGCTACAAAAAAACTCAACAGCTCACGCCGTTTCTCACGCCCACGTTATTGAAGCAGCAGGAAGCCACCCTTGGCGAAGCAACTGCGGAACGTCCGCATCGAAGCGTGTCGGAAGACATTGCTCTTGCGATTGGCAATCTGACTCATGGTTTTTTGCAGCATTGGGACTTTGCTGGCGATGCCAAACGGTTCGAGCCAAGACTAAAAGACTATGTCGATCACAAGTTGCCAGAAGAGTTTCTTCCTCAGCAACGCGAGATCATCGCGGAGCTAGAAGAAATCTTTCGCCACTTCTTTGGATCAGACATTTACAGTGAGATCGCCGGCGCCAAGATTCTCGGCCGCGAAGTGCCGCTGGTCATGCCGTGGGAAGGCCAGATCATGGAAGGTGTGATTGATTTGATCTACGAGCGCGACAACTTGCTTTACATAGCGGACTATAAGACAGATAGGATTGCTAAAAACGAATTGCAGCAGGGCGCGGAACGCTTTCGGCAGCAGCAAGAGATTTACACCGCCGCCGTGCGGCAGAGCCTGCGGCGGCCGGTGGCGGCATTTAAGGTAATCTTTCTGCGCGCCGGTGCCGCTGTCGAAATAGCAGCCAAACCCAATACCCAGTTGGCGCTCTTCTAGGAAGCTTAATGAGAATATTTTTCTTTGACATCGAAACCGTGCCCACCGACAAATCGCTGCAAGAAAACGGCCTATTGGAAGAGCAAATCCGCCTTGACGAAGCCGAGCTAATCAAAAAGCTCAGCCTGTCGGCGATGACGGCGAAAATCATCTGCCTGTGCTACGCCATCGATCCGCCCGGCGATGCGCCGGTGCAAGTGCTGCAGGGCGAAGAGACCGACATCATCAAAAATTTCTGGAAGGTAATTAACGATTGTCACCTGTTTGTCGGCCACAATATTCTCGACTTCGATCTGCGCTTTATCTATCAGCGTTCTATCATCCACCAGATCAAACCGTCGCGGGAAATCCCCTTTACCCGTTTCCGCAACAACCCGATTTACGACACCATGCAGGAGTGGAGCAAGTGGGGCCGCGAGCACGCGAGCCTCGACAACTTAGCCAAAGCCCTCGGCATCCCCTCCCCCAAAGAAAGCCTAGACGGCTCGAAAGTTTACCCATATTACCGGGCAGGAAAGCTGCCTGAGATTATCGAGTACTGTAAGCGGGATGTAGATTCGGTGCGCGCGGTTTATCGGAAGATGACGTTTGCGAAGTCTCTAGGTTAGCAAGTGATCCCACTTGTTGTTTTCATGGGTTATCGTTATCATTTGCCTTATGAGTGCGAATGAGCTTCTGCGAAAGTTCAAAACATTGCCCCCGCGGGAGCGAGAAAAGTTTGTCGCGGCTGTTTTGACGTTAGTTGACAACGGTGGCGGAAAACCGGCAAAGCCGGATCGCCATGTAAAATGGCCTGACGTGGAAAAGCGGGCCAAGCGCATCTTTGGCAACCGCGTGCTTCCGAATCTCGTCCTCTTGGAGCGCGACAAAGCCGCGTTCTGAGCGAGATGAATCATTACGCAGATAGCAGCTTTCTCGTTTCTTGCTACATTGTCGACGCGAACACTGCCCAAGCGAGAGCCTGGCTTTCGCGCACCAACGCACCCCTTGCATTCACTTCGTTACATGCCTTGGAAGTGCGGAACGCCTTCAGACTTGGGGTCTTCCGGGGACTTTTCTCAGTAGCCGATGCGAGTGCAACATTAGCTAACCTCGAAAGAGACCTGCGTAGCGGAAGATTGGTAAGAACGGCGGTTAATTGGACTGTCGCCTTCCGCATTGCAACACTCCTCAGTTATCGGAACACGCAGTCTAGATATACTCCACGTCGCCGTGGCAAAGACATTACACGAAAGCGATCTGATCTCTTTCGACGCTCGCCAACGAACACTAGCTGTGGCCGTTGGCATGCGAGCGTTACCGTAGATTTTCTTCAGTGAATCACGTTTGACTCCGATTTCCCCAGACTATAAGTTAAAAAATTATCGAGATGGGTGCGAGGTTTTTGCTTCGCACCGACAAGTTTAATCAAGACTTTTTTAGGAGGCATTATGGACCATCCCGTAGAATCGACTTTTAAGGAACCAACCGATAAGAAAACTCGTGCTGGTTTCGGCAAATTTCTCCGCCCCAACACTCCCTATGACGACTTCATGGAATCGCAGGGGATTCCGATCTATCGCGATATCGGCGTGCGCCGCGTGCAGGATCTGCCACGCAAACCGTGGAAGCGCCTGGGCGGCAACGGCACGTTTATTCAGCTGCTCGGCACCGAAGGACTGTGGGGCTGTTATGTCGTTGAAGTTCCCGGCGCAGGGGCACTGAATCCCGAAAAGCATCTCTATGAAGAGCAATATCTGGTTGTCGACGGCCGCGGCACCACCGAAGTGTGGGTGGACGGCAATCCGAAGAAGCTCACCTTCGAGTGGCAGAAAGGCTCGATCTTCGCGATCCCGATGAACGCCACGCACCGCATCGTCAACGCGACCTCGAGCCCGGCGCTTCTGCTCGCCGGCACGACAGCGCCGAATATCATGAACAACTTCGGCAACGAAGATTTTATCTTCAATTGCCCCTATCAATTCAAAGACCGGTTCGATCCGACGGACGATTACTACAAATACAAAGAAGAAGTGACGCCCGATCCGGTGCGCGGCCTTGCCATGCGCAAGACCAACATCATCCCAGACGTGATGGGCTGCGAGCTGCCGATGGATAATCGCCGCTCGCCTGGCTATCGCCGCATCGAGCCGCACATGGCTGGGCAGCAATTTTATTTTTGGATCGGCCAACACGAGACCGGCCGCTACTCGAAAGCTCACGCCCACGGTTCCGCCGCGGTGCTGATCTGCTTGAGCGGCAAGGGCTACACCTACACCTGGCCGTCTAAGCTCGGCACCCATCCTTGGGAGAAGGGCACCATCGAAGAAATCCGCCGCCAAGACTACGAGCCGGTGGGTATGGTTAGCGCCGCGCCGATGAGCGGCAACTGGTTCCACGCCCACTTCGGCGCCAGCAAAGAGCCACTGCGCCTGACCGCGTGGTTCGGTCCCAACGCCCCAGGCCGTGAGCGCGGTCGCCCCGGCGAAAGAGCGATTGACTACGGCGCCATCGACATGAAAGACGGCGGCACGGCGATCCCCTATAACGAAGAAGATCCGTTCCTGCGCAAAGAGTTCGAAGAAACTCTCGCCAAAGTTGGCGCCCAGTCGCGCATGGAACCGGATCTCTATAAGAATTCCTACTAGCTAGGCGGGTTTTGGGTTTCGGGTTTAACTCCGAACCCGAAACCCGAAACATTCACTTCGCTCTCTTTTCAATCGAACATTAGGAACATTATGGCCACCGCACCCCGAGGTTCGTTTTCCAACGCCAACCGCCACATGCAGGATGAAGAGAACCTGGTTCTCACCAGTGTCGGCGTCGACATTGGCTCATCAACATCGCATCTGGTTTTCTCGCGCTTGGAATTGACCCTCGAGGGCTCGCGTTACCGTGTGTCTAAACGCGAGGTGATCAACGAATCGGAAATCCTCTTGACTCCCTACGTCGACGACACGCGCATCGACACCGAGGCATTGGAAAAGTTCATCAACGGTCAATACACAAAAGCGAAAATCCGCCGCGAAGAAGTCGACACCGGCGCATTGATTCTCACCGGCGTCGCCGTCCGTCGGCGCAACGCCCGTGGTATCGGAGAATTGTTTGCCCGGGAAGCCGGCAAGTTCGTCGCCGTCAGCGCCGGCGATGGCCTCGAAGCGACCATGGCGGCGCACGGTTCAGGCGCGGTTGCGCATTCGGCAAAGATGGGCGGCGTGGTGTTGAACATCGACATCGGCGGCGGCACCAGCAAGTTCGCCGTCTGCAACAACGGCAAAGTGCAAGAAGTCTCGGCTATCGATATCGGCGCGCGGCTGCTGGCCTTCGACAACGACGGCGTCATCGTGCGCATCGAAGAAGCCGGCAGAAAGCACGCCAAGTGGGCCGGCTTTGAAGTTGCGTTGGGGCAAAAACCCGCTCAAGAAAATTTGAAAAAGATGGTGTCGGGCATGATGGACAAGCTCTTCGCCCTGCTCAACCCCGACGCCGTCACCGACGATATCAAAGGACTGCTACGCTTGCCGCCGCTGACCTACAAAGGCGAGATCGACTGTGTCATGTTCTCCGGCGGCGTGTCCGAGTTCATTTACAATCGTGCCAAGACAAACTTCGGCGACTTGGGTCCTCTCATCGCCGAAGAAGTCCACAAACGCAGCGGCAGCTTGGGCCTGCTGCTCATGGAGCCCAACGCGCGCATCCGTGCTACCGTCATCGGCGCATCGCAGTACACCGTGCAAGTCAGCGGCAACACGATTTTCATTTCCCCCGACGACGCCGTGCCCGTGCGCAATGTCGCCGTAGTCGCGCCGCAGTTCCCGTTAGATCAAGACGAATTCACCAAAGAAGCGGTGCGCGACGCGCTGCGCGCGGCGCTGCAAAGACTCGATCTCCTGCACGGCCGCCAACCCGTCGCGGTCGCATTTCACTGGGACGGCTCGGCAACCTTCTTCCGCCTGCAAGCCTTCTGCAGCGGCGTCGCCGAGGCAATGCAAGAAATCCTCGCCAAAGGCCATCCGTTGGTTCTCGTCAACGACGGCGACATCGGCGGCATCATCGGTCTGCACTTTCAAGAAGAGCTCAAGTTCGACAAGCCGATCATCTCCACCGACGGCATCTCGCTCAACGATTTCGATTACATCGACGTCGGCGCGCTGATTCCATCATCCGGCGCCGTGCCGGTAGTCATCAAGTCGCTCATCTTCCCGGCATCGCCCGAGGCGTAGCCGCTACACGTTTGCACGATCCTGCCTCGACCAAACGCAGGATTGCTGCCCCTCGCATTGCTGCCCGCGCGAAAGCCAAGTCAACGGCGCACCTGCGCATACCACGCGTCGCTCTGCGCAGCTTCAGAAGTCAAATTGGAGAGGTTGCGTGCAATCCCCCAGCAAATGTGCAATGGCTGATCTAAGAGGAGTCGCAATTACCCCTATGACGCTCATCATCAATAACAACGAGGTCGAAAAGCTGCTGACCATGGAAGACACCATCGCAGCGCTAGAACAAGGCTATCTCCAGCTTGCGGCCGGGGAGGCGGTGTGCCGGCCGCGCATCGATATCCGCATACCGACCAGCGATCCCAGCAAGAATTACCAGTGGGGGACGATGGAAGGCGGATCGACGGCTGGCTATTTCGCCATTCGCATGAAGTCCGACGTCATCTATGAGAGCAAGTACAACGGTGTCGTCACGCAGGAAAAATATTGCATGAAGCCTGGCCTTTATTGCGGCTTGATCCTGCTGACTTCAGTAGAGAATGGCGAGCCGCTGGCATTTATCAACGACGGCCACCTGCAGCACATGCGGGTCGGGGCTGACGGCGGCATCGGCGTAAAGTATCTTTCTAATCCCGAGGCTGAAGTGGTCGGCATCATCGGCTCCGGCGGCATGGCGCGCACGCACATGGAGGCGTTCATGCACGTGCGCAAGCTCGAGAAGCTCCAAGTCTTCAGCCCGACCAAGGAGAACCGCGAGCGCTTCGGCCGCGAGATGGCGGCGAAATACAACATTGAAGTGAAAGTGTGCAGCCGACCCGAAGAGGTCTACAAAGGCGCGCATATTTTGGCCGCTCTCACCGATTCCGCAGTGGAAGTCACCGACGGATCCTATCTCGAAAAAGGCGCCCACATTGTGGTCGTCGGCGGCAGCGGTAAACCCGACGACAAGAGTTTGCAGAAGGTCGACGTCTATCTGCGCTTCGGCGACACGCCGGCGCCCACTGGTCACCCCGAGCTTGCGACCGATGCTGAGAATCTCGGCTACGAGGCGCGGCCGCAACAAGCCAAATTTGGCGACGGCCGCCGCGATCGGCGCAAGCATGGCAACTCGTTGCCCAACAAACGCGTCACGCTCGCGGACCTCGTCTCCGGCAAAGCAAAGGGTCGCACCTCGGCGGAACAGATTACTTATTCCGAAAGGGGCAATCTGCAAGGCGCGCAATTCCACGCGGTGGGCGGCAAAGTCTACGAGCTGGCCACGCGCGCCGGCGTTGGCCGTGAGATACCGACGGAGTGGTTTTTGCAGGATATTCGCGATTGAGCCAAGATTCGATGGGTATCGCTAACGCTCAACCCATCCTACGTAACTAGGGCTGTCATCGTCATCCTGAGCGAGGGCGAAGGATCTGCTTTTGCTGAGTTCGCCATGCCGGTGCCGGCGTAAATACCGCCCGCAGAGCTGTGTTCAGAGACAAGTTGGGTTAAAATATCAGCAGTTCACCGCTTTTATAACCGCAATTTCTCTCCCCCGAGAAAGCCGTGTTGTTTTATGACCGAAAATCCACCGATTGCGACACAGTCTCCTGGGAGAGAGGTCGGGGTGAGGGCCGCTCGAAACGTGGCAGGAACACACCACAACATTCCGTCATCTTTGTCGAATGGCTCCGAGTTCTTTTCAATTCTCTCCTAAGTGAATTCTCACGTTGCGATACGCATCCATCTCCGCTCGATCGCGCGGGTTGACGACAATCGTCGTCACCGGCGTTTCGATGATCGCCGGACCGGCGAACGCGGTGCCCGGTTGCATCTTGGTAAAATCGTACACCCGTGTCTGCACAAAATCGCGTGACTCTTCAAAGTAAACCGGCCGCTGATTTTTCAGCGCTGCGGCGCCGTCGGACTTTTCTATGTTCTCTGCCTTAATGTCAGGCTTTTTCAAGACCCCAGTCGCCGTCAAACGAAACGTCAAAATCTCTTTGCCCGCTTCTTTGTAACCTGAGCCCTGGCCGAAGGCCTTCTCGTAAGACTCATCGAACAAATCATAGAGCGCTTCCATGTCGGACTCTGTGATCGGCACCGTCCCTTCGGCGAACGGGATATTCAATTCGTGCACCTGATAGCGATAGCGCATGTCGACACTGCGCTGCACGCGCACGTCACGCTCGGTAAATCCGGCAGCGCGCAGATCGACGTAGGCTTTTTGTAGTAGCCCGGCAAAGTTTTCATTAACCCGCTGCAAATCGACAGGGACGACTACGTGATCGGACTTGCCATATTCGTAGGCGACGTCCGAGCTGATCAAACCCGTCGCGCCGTGAACAGACGCGGTGAGTGGAATAACAACTTGGCGAATCCCAAGTTCCGCGGCATAGCGGCTCGCATGCACCGGTGCCGCACCACCGAAGGCGAAAAGAACGAAATTTCTCGGATCATGCCCCTTTTCCACCGTCGCCTTGCGAATCAAGTCGCTCATGTGCGCGTTGGCGATGCGATAAATACCGGCGGCGGCCTCCACTTCGGTCATCTTGAGCGGCTTGGCGATTTTCTCGCGGATCGCGTCCAACGTCTTCGTCTTGGCGAGCCGCATGCGCCCGCCGAGAAAATAATCAGAGTTGAGATAACCGAGAACCAAATCAGCATCCGACACCGTCGGCTCCGTGCCGCCGACGTCGTAGCAAACCGGCCCCGGCGATGCGCCGGCGCCCTGCGGTCCGACTTTCAACAATCCGGTGTCGGGCTCGATCCAGGCGATGCTGCCGCCGCCGGCGCCGATGGATTCCACCCAGATTTTCGTCGAGAGAATGCTGTAGCGCAAAATCACCGGCTTGTAGTCGCGTTCGATGACACCGTCGCGCACCACGCTGACTTTAAACGTAGTCCCGCCCATGTCGGTGGCAAGGATATTTTTCTCGCCGATATGCTCGCCGAGAAAGCGCGTGCCGACGATGCCGGCCGCTGGGCCGGACTCGATGATGCCCACGGCGTTTTTGCAAGTCGCGGCGATTCCCAACACGCCGCCGTAGGCCTGCATGATCAACGGCTCGCGCCGGAGCCCTTTGCTGCGCAGAATTTCTTGCAAATTTTGCAAATAGGAGGAAATCTTCGGCCCGATGTAGGCGTTGAACACAGTGGTCGCCGAGCGCTCGTACTCGCCCGTATAGGGCGCGACCTCGCTCGACAAGGTAAAGAACAACTGCGGATATTTCTTTTTGAGAATGTCGGCAAGCTGTTTTTCATGGGCGTCGTTCATGATCGACCAGAGAAAACAGACCGCCACCGACTCGACGCCTTTTGACACCAAGCGATCGAGCGCCTGCTCGGCCGCTGGCACGTCGAGGCGAATCAACTCCGCCCCTTTGTAGTCGATTCTTTCGGTCACCTCTTCGACCAGCTTGCGCGGCACAAAGGGCACCGGCTTATCCATCGCCGAGCGGTGCGCTATTTCGTTTTCGGTCAAACCCTCGGCGACCTTACCGCGCATCATGTGCAAGGTATCGCCAAAGCCGCGGGTCATGATCAAACCGGTTTTCGCCCCAGCGCGCGTGATCAGCGTGTTGTCGCCGATGGTGCAGGCATGCAAAAACAACTGGGTCGACTGCAGCAGCGCCTCCGCGCTGCTCAATCCAAGGTTACGCGCTGCATCCGCCGTGGCGTTCAACGCCCCCTGAGAAAAATACGCTGGCGTCGACAGCGACTTGCCAATAGTAACGCTGCCATTTTCGTCGATGACCACGCAGTCGGTAAACGTCCCGCCGATATCCACGCCCACGATGTACTGCATTTGGCCTCGGGTAACCTACTTTCCTAATCTTAATGTGACACGAAGTAGGAAGTATGAATTATGAAAGCGGAAAACCGAAAAAGGAAATACCATCGCTCCGGAATTTCCGCTTTCCGCGGTTCCGCTTTCATACTTCTCTTCAGCATCCAAACCCATCCCGGCACTTGATCCCCAACTCGCGCTGCACCTCGCGCAAAAAGCTCACGTCGGCAATCTGGTTGATTGCGACTTTTTCCGGGTCGACGCCCAAACGCGGCGCGGTCTGCTGCAAAAAAATTCTCATGCCTTTTTCCGTAAAGCCGCCCGGGTCGTTGGCATACATAAATTGCAGAACCTGCGCGGTCGCTTCCTTGGCGATGTCGAGGCTGATTTTCAAATCCTTCGCTGCGATCTGCGCCGCCTCGTCGGGGCGCTGTCGGATCAACTGCATGGCGCGCAAATGCGCGCGCAGCCAGCGCTTGATCATGTCAGGATTTTCTTTGATCAGTTTTTCATTCACTGCCGTGCCGGAGAACGGCACCGGAAACACTTCGCCCGAGTGCATAAGAATGCGGTAACCCCTGCGCACCAATTCAGCAGCCACGTCGGGATTGTTCGCTGCCGCGGCCACCTGCCCCTGATCCATGGCGATCACCCGCGCTTTGGATTCGCCAATCGCAATAAACTTCACGTCGCGCACCGGATCGAGACCCATTTTGGTCAGCATCAGCCGGGTGGCGAAGTCGTTGGTCGCGCCGGGGCTGGAGATCGCGATGGTCTTGCCTTTCAAATCTTCCGCCGTCCGAATCTCCGGCCGCGCAGTGAACTGAAACGTCGAAGTGTTGTAAATAAAATAAATCGCCTTCAACGGCGCGCCGCGCAATGCCGCGGTGATCGACGGCCCAGCGACGCCGAAGTGAACTTCGTTGGCGATCAGCGCCGGCACCGAGACGCGCGAGTTCATGACGATCACTTTGACGTCCAGACCCGCTTCGGTGAAAAAGTTTTTCGCCCGCGCCACGTAGGTCGGCAGGTAGCCGAAGTCGGGAGTAGAAATAGCTTGGTAGGATGGGATGAGACTTTTCCCAGTTTGGGCCCACACCAATGTTGGAATGATCAGCAACCAGGCTATTATCCATGCGACTCGTTTGCTCACTTCGCCCCCGGAAACAGCTCTGTGTATTTTTTCCCTAGCGCCGCGTAGCGCCGGCCAATATCCAACGGATCAGGCATTTTGATCTCCAAACCTTTGAGCACTTGCGTCTCGCGCGAGCTCACTCTCGGGTGCGCCGGCGTACGGTCGTGGGCTGCGAGAATTTTCTGCCCCTCTTCCGATAACAGGTAATCGATCAACAGCGCACCGGCGTGCGGATGCGGCGCAGCGCGCGTCAGAAAAAGAAAGCTCGGCCGCAGAAACAACGGCCGCACCGGCGCAAAACCCACCGGCGCCCCGTGCTGCATCAGGCTGATCACCGTGTTGAGATTGGTCTCGATGGCAAGATCGTATTCGCCGGCGGCGATCAACTGCGTCAGCAAACGCCGGCCGCGCACGTGGTGCAGGTTCTGATCATTGAGCCCGCGCATGAGCTTGACCGTGGCGTCTTCGCCGAGATGCTGCAGCAGCGCGCCGAACCAGTAGTAAGACTGGCTGTCCATCGCCATCTTGCTTTTCCAGCGCGGCCGCAGCAGATCTTCCAGCCGCTGCGGCACCTCGTCCTTCGACACCAGCCGCGAGTTGTACACCGGCACGAGGATGTTGAGAAAATTGACGTTCCAAAACCCGTCCTTATCGCGAAAGTTTTCGGGATACGCTGCCAAGGACGGCGAGCGGTAGCGCGCCATGACGCCTCGGTCGATCAAAACTAAGATGCCCAACTCGCCGCTCATGATGACATCGGCGCTGAGCTTGCCGGCGCGCGCTTCGGTTTCGACCCGGGCGATGATCGACGCGCCGGAGAACCTGCCGATTTGGACCTTGATACCGGGATATTGTTTGGTGAATCCCGCGCTGAGCGCGTTGGCAACGATCGGATCGAGGTTAAGATAGATAGCCGCTTCGCCCTCGGCGCGCGCTCCGGCACCCAACCGTGCTAGCCGCTCCGTCGGCGCCAGCCCTTCCAAAGCCGACAATGCATCACCGCTCTGCGCTGCGTCCGCAAAGGCGGCAGTCAGCAGCCCAACGGTGAGTAACACTCCACCCAGAACGGCCCTTAACATCGTCATCAACGGCGCTGACTGTACAGTCGTTGAATGTTTTTGAAATAGATGCCGAAGCCGATGCCGGCGAGGAAGTAAAGCACTGCGCGGACAACCGCCCAGGTGTCGCCATTGCCGGAATATTGCCGCAGCTCCCAGAAGGCAAAGAAGACGAAAAATACGGCTGCCGTGGCGATGAGTATTTTGTGCGCGGTAATGAGTTTCATGTCCCTAAAGCTAATCAATCATAGCCACGGTATCGGTGGCAAGCACTTTTGATTCTCATTTGCATCGCTTCCGCACACTGCGTAGGATGCACGGGGATCAACTGAGATGAGGAAACAATGAATCGAGAAGGCATTAATACCGACAAAGCCCCCAAAGCCATCGGCCCGTATCAACACGCGATCAAAGCCAACGGTTTCATCTACACGTCGGGGCAGACCGCCATCGATCCGGCTACCGCTAATTTCGTTGCCGGCGGCATCAAAGAACAAACCCGTCAAGTGTTGGAGAATCTCAAAGTGGTGCTGGAAGCCGCCGGCTCGTCTCTTGAAAAGACCGTGAAAGCGACGGTGTTTCTCAAAAACATGTCCGACTTCGCGGCGATGAACGAAGTCTACGCCGAGTATCTCGGTGGTGCGAAGCCGGCCCGCTCAACCGTGGCGGCGGCCCAGTTGCCCCGCGACGCTATGGTCGAGATCGATTTGGTGGCGTTGGTTTAGGAGGTGATCGGTATCGCTTCGCTCAACCCATCCTACATTTGACTATGTCGCAATTGTCATTCTGAACCGAAGGCGAAGAATCTGCTGCGCGTACCCTGCGAAAAAGCAGATCCTTCGCTTACGCTCAGGATGGCAAGATAGCTGCTTGCGGCATTGCGACACAGTCGCAAACCGGGAACGCAAATAGTTTAGCGTTAAAGGCCAAAACCCAAGCAGACCTAAAACCCTATCGCTAACCGCACCAACGCTTGCAGAGCAAGCTTGAGCCGTTGTCAATAGGTGTGTAAAAAGATACTAGGCGGCGACCCTCATCTCTTTGCCATTGTCATACTTCGTCCCGCGCGCTACTTTTCCGACAAGCTGTGGTGCGTTCAGTTTGCGGAAGCTCTT
>VGTH01000061.1 GCA_016874755.1 Deltaproteobacteria bacterium
CTGGCAGGGAACCTCATGGCGCGACACACCCACGAACCGCCTCAAGGCCGAAGGTAAAGCAGTCGAGATGACCGAGCAGATCAAGGCCGGGACGTTCAACTATTTGAAGTGGTTTCCCAAGGGCAACCGAGCCAGTGAGTTTGGCGGTAAGCCGGTGGTGCCGGTAGAGGTCGTGAACAAACCCCTGACTGTCCGGCAGTTCTACGAGCAGTGGATTGAGAAGAAGAAACCGCCGTTTGTGCGTATAGGCTTACAGCGCAACTACAAACAGGACTTCAAAGCATACATTTTGCCGTTTATGGGCGACGCGGAGTTGAATGCGGTGACCGTTGAAACACTGGAGAACTTCCGTATTCACCTGGTTGATGAGCAACAACTCGCGTTAAAGACGGCGCGAAATATCATGGACGGTTCGCTCCGAGCAATGATTCGGGATGCTGGGCGGCGTATCGAGCGAAACCCGTTTAATGATCTTCCAGCAAACTGGTGGCCACGATTACCACAACATGAACCCGATCCGTATACGGAACAGGAGCGCGACGCGATTTTGGAGTATTACCGCAACAATCGCCCGCATTGGGCTTATGCGTTCACGTTCTTTCGGTTCTGGACGGGAGCCCGACCGAGCGAAGCCACGGCGCTCAAGTGGGGCAGCGTCGATCTAGCGAACGCCAAGGCAACGTTTGCACTGTCGCGGCACCTCGGTGAAGAGAACGCGCCGAAGACGCGAGCAAGCCGACGAACCGTGACGCTGTTACCGAACGTGGTGGACCTGTTAAAAAGCATTCTGCCGCTGCGTGTGGAGCCGAACGGCTACGTTTTCACCGACGGTCAAGGCAAACCCATAGATCAATCTGAATTCGCCCGTGGATTTCAAGCCGTGTTGCGCGTGCTCAAGATTCGCCCGCGACCGTTCTACAACACCCGGCACACTTTCATCAGCATTGCGCTGACACTCGGCTGCAATCAAAAGTGGATTGCTGAGCAAACCGGAACGAGTATCGCCATGATTCAGGAACGCTACGGCAAGTTCATCCGAGACAACGGCGATGCGCTGTTACGGGCCTACGTTGCGCAATCGAAATCGGCGACAACCGAAAGAAAACCGGAACCTTTACCGAAACCTTCTCGCGTGGAAGCTCTAAGCAGTGGAAATCATTGGCGCGCCCGACAGGAATCGAACCTGTACTTAGGGCTTCGGAGGCCCTCGTGATATCCTTTTCACTACGGGCGCGCGGTGGCCTGTTTTGTAACACTCGCCTAGGAGCCAGTCAACGTATGTGGCCGATGGGTGTCGGCGCAAATCTCGCTTAGCACGCCGAGCATTTCACCATGAATCGCGCCGTTGGAAGCAAGTGTCTGGTTGCCGGTTAGCGAAAATTCATCGCCGGTGAAATCGCTCAACTGGCCGCCGGCTTCATGGACGATCAACGTCCCGGCTGCGACGTCCCACGGTTTGAGGTTGAGCTCCCAAAAGCCATCGATGCGCCCGCAGGCGACATAGCACAGGTCCAGGGCTGCGGCGCCGGCCCGCCGAATGCCTTGGGTGCGCGTCATGAAGGCCTCGAAGAACGACAAATAGTATTTGGCCTTTTCCCGATGGTCGTAGGGAAAACCAGTGGCGAGCAGTGATCTATCCAGTTCGCTAGTCAGCGAAACTCGAATCGGATTGCCATTGAGCGTGGCGCCGCTGCCGCGCACGGCGCGAAAACATTCACGCCGCAGCGGATCGTAAACCAAACCAAGGATCGTTTGGTGATTGAAAGTAAGCGCGATCGAGACGCAGAACTGCGGATAGCTGTGAGCGAAATTGGTGGTGCCGTCGAGTGGGTCGAGGATCCAGCGATAACCGTTTTCGCTGCCAACGAGATCGGTCTCCTCCTCGGCCAGAATGGAGTGCCCGGGGAAGTGCTGCTGCAAGATCTCGACGATGCGACGTTCGGCTTCGCGATCCACGGTGGTGACCAGATCGATGGCGCCTTTGAAATCGATTTGTTTGGGTTCTTGCCAATTGTCGCGGATCAACGTGCCGGCCGTGTTGGCGGCCTCCCAGGCGACGTTGAGAAAATTGACAATGTCATGGGCCATGCGCGTGCTTCCTTCGCAAATCCATCCCACTATGCTACCTAATGGCGCGTGAAGATTCGAGCGCCGGCAAAAATCAATTTGTCGTTGCGAGTGGTCGGCAAACGGGCCGATGGCTATCACTTGCTCGATACGATCATGCTGCCAGTGTCGCTGTTTGATGAGATCGAGATCAAGAAGCGCGCAGCAAAAGATGGCCGGCCGCAGATTCGTTTAAGCTGCGCTCCGCGCACCGTGCCGGAGGATGAAAGCAATCTCGCCTTCAAAGCCGCGCGGTTGATCTTGGCGCAGAGCGGCGCACCCGGCGCGCTCGATATTCACATCACCAAACGCATTCCGGTGGGCGCTGGACTGGGCGGCGGCAGTACGGACGCGGCGGCGACGTTGGTGGGTATAAACCGCCTATTCAAACTCGGGTTTTCGCAGCGCCGTCTAGAAAAACTCGGCACGCGGCTTGGGGCCGATGTGGCCTTTTTTATCAATGCCAAACCGGCACGCGCCCGCGGCATCGGCGATCGGCTGACGCCCATTAATAAAGTCCCGTGCCTGTGGTTAGTTATTGTGTACCCGAAGTTTGCGGTTTCGACAGCGTGGGTTTATGGTAATCTCGATGTGAAGAAGTTGACAAAATCCGCGTCAAAGATTAGCATACGAACGCTGCTGGGAAATACCAACGGGATTAATGAACTGCTGGTCAACGACTTGGAGGCGGTGACTATCGGCAGGCATCCAAAAATTGAGTCGCTCAAACGAAAATTGACTCAAGCAGGGGCCTCCGGCACGCTCATGTCAGGCAGTGGCTCTTCAGTCTTCGGTATTTTTAATTCACGCCAGAAAGCAACAAAGGCATTTGATCGATTGCGACGTGAGAGCGGGCTCGAGGCGTTTTTGGTGCGTACGTTAGATTGATACGGCTTGACGAGCACGCATTCGACGCACAATGGTAAGGATGCCGTGAGGGGGTCCGTATGGAAGTTACTGAGGTTAGGGTCTTTCCGGTAGACGAAGACAAGCTGAGGGCATATATCACCATTACCCTTGATAATTGCTTCGTCGTACGGGATCTGAAGATCATCCGAGGCACGACCGGGTATTTCGTGTCGATGCCCAGTAAAAAGCGCAAGGATGGCACCTATAAGGATATCGCCCATCCGATCAATATTGAGACGCGCCAGATGATCGAACAGAAGATCATCACTGAGTACCAAAAAATCGTGCCTGATGCCGGGCTGCAGGCAGTCGCAGAAAACGGCTAGAGCGCGTTTGCTTCACGGGCGGGTGAGCTTCCTGCGGGGAGTTCCACGGATGGGCGGTCGCCAAGCGGTAAGGCACCGGCCTTTGGAGCCGGTATTCGAAGGTTCGAATCCTTCCCGCCCAGCCAGTCTCAACTTGTAACATTTCGCCATTTGTCGTAGCCTCAAGGTGGCGCCGTTCCTATTTCGGGAAGGCGCCCCTTGTTTTTGGTGCATGGCGCTCTTGTAGCGCTGTAGAGCGCGCTGGCGCAGCGGAGCGCGAAATTGGTCGGTCGAATTAGTGAATTCATGCAAAAGCACACAGAGCTTAAACTCTTTGCCGGCAATTCCAACCCGCCGTTGGCGCAGGAGATCAGTCAGTATCTCGAAGTGCCGCTCGGCAAGCTGGTAGTGGACACCTTTAGCGACGGCGAAAGCAAAGTTGAAATCAAGGAGAACGTCCGCGGTGCGGATGTCTTCGTTCTGCAATCGACCTCGGCGCCGGGGAACAACAACTTGATGGAGCTGTTGCTCATGCTCGACGCCTTCAAGCGCGCCTCGGCCAATCGCATGACCGCGGTGATTCCCTACTACGGCTACGCGCGGCAAGATCGTAAGGTGGTGCCGCGGGTGCCGATCAGCGCCAAGCTCGTGGCTGACTTGATCACCACCGCCGGCGCCTCGCGAATTCTCACGTTGGACTTGCACTCCGGCCAGATCCAAGGCTTTTTCAACATTCCCGTCGATAACGTGTACGCTACGCCGGTGCTCTTGCAGCATTTAAAAAAACAATTAAACCACACCGAGGTGACGATCGTGTCTCCCGATGCGGGGGGCGTGGAGCGCGCGCGCGCCATTGCGACCCGGCTCGATGCGTCGCTGGCGATCATCGACAAGCGGCGCGTCGGTCCTAACGTGGTCGCGGAAATGAACATCATCGGCGAAGTTAAAGATCGGATTGCGATCTTGATCGACGACATGGTCGACACGGCGGGGACTCTGACCATGGCCGCGGAAGCGCTGAGAAAAGAGAACGCCAAGCGTATCATCGCTTGTTGCACCCACGCGGTGCTCTCTGGTCCGGCGATCAAGCGCATCGAGGACAGCGCGCTCGAAGAATTAATCGTCACCAACACCATCCCGCTGGGACCCCAGGCGCAAGGATGCCGCAAGATTAAGACGCTGTCGGTGGCGCACCTGATCGGCGAAGCGATTCGCCGTACCCATGAAGAAGAATCGATCAGCTCGTTATTTGTCTGATGAGTTTGTGTAGCTCGTTTAGGAGGTAAGTTCCTTGGAAACGCTCGAAATACAAGCCGACGCCCGCGAAGCCGGCAGCAAACAAAAAGCCCGCAGGCTACGCCGCAGCGGCAAAATACCTGCGGTTCTCTATGGCCCGAAAACCCAACCGGTTTCCCTGGAGCTAAACGCCAAGGAGTTCTCGACCCGCTTTGCCGGGCTGCAAGGCTCGCACCTCGTGCGCCTGAAGTCGGCGGCCAACGCGCTCGCCGAAAAGGTCGCGCTCGTCAAAGCCATGCAGTATCATCCGCTCACCGGCGATGTCGTGCATGCCGATTTATACGAAGTCGATCTCACCGCCAAATTGCAAGTGCATGTGCCGCTCCATTTTGTCGGCAAGGCCGCCGGCGTGACCCGTGGCGGCGTTTTGCAGCCGATCGTGCGTGAAATTGAAGTCGAGTGCTTGCCGCTCGATATCCCGGCCTTCTTCGATGTTGAGGTTTCGGGTTTGGATATCGGCGATTCATTGCATGTCGAAGACTTGCAGATGCCCAGCGGTGTGACGGCTATTTTTGACTCTAACTTCGCTCTCGTGACCGTTGCAACGCCGACGGTCGAAGAAGCTCCCGTGGCAGCGGCTCCGGCGGAGGGTGTGGCAGCAGCACCGGCGGCTCCTGCGGCCGAAGAGAAAAAAGAGGGCGGGGCCAAGGCCTAATCCGATTCGAGCCAGGCGCCGAGAACCTAGGAGTGAAGCTCATTGTCGGCCTGGGCAATCCCGGAGCCAAATACGAGCGCACGCGGCACAACGTCGGTTTTTGGGTCATCGATAGAATCGCGCAGAGGGAGCGCATCGAGCTGGGCGAAGCGGTCTGCTCTGCGCTTGTTGGCCGTGGGACAAGTAGCGGCGAGCCGGTCGTCTTAGCTAAACCGCGGACTTTCATGAATCGCAGCGGCCAAGCGGTGGCTGCATTACTAAAAGAGCTGCAGCTCGGGCTTGCCGACCTGCTGGTGGTTTACGATGATCTCGACCTGCCGGTCGCGCGCCTGCGTGTGCGGGCCCGCGGCAGCGCCGGCGGTCATCGTGGCATTCAGTCGATCATCGAGCAATTGGGCAGCACGGAGTTTAGCCGGGTTCGGGTCGGCATCGGCCGGCCGCCAGACGGCGTCGAGGTGATCAGCTACGTTCTCGAACCGTTGGACGCGGAGCCGCTCCAGGCGTTTGATGCGATTGTCGAACGTGCGGCCAACGCCGTGGGTGTGTTTATCCAAGTCGGGATTGAACGGGCTATGCAGGAGTTCAACTCCGTCCAGTGAGCCGACACGACATTGTAAAGTCACCACCGCTATGTTAGTTAAACAGGTTAGTTATGGAGGGTTGCCGTGACACTATATGAAACCCTTTTCGTGGTTCATCCTGAGAGGGCTGCGCGCGTAAAAGAGCTGATTGAGCGCTTCAAAAAAGTAATCGAAGGCCAGCAAGGCACGGTCACCGCGGTCGATGAGTGGGGGCTGCGCGACTTAGCTTGCCGTATCGACAAGCAGGGCAAAGGCTTCTACACGCTGCTGCGCTACGAGTCGACGGGGCACGGTGTCGAAGAGCTCGAACGTAACCTCAAGTTGACGGATGGCATCCTGCGTTACCTAACGGTCCAGGCGGATGAAAAAACACCGACCACCAGCCCCTCGGTACCGCGCCATGCTCCTGAGGAAAGAGCGGAGCGCTTCGAGCGCAATTAGTTTTGAGAGCAAACGAGCGAGGAATTTAGCATATGGCACAAAGGGAAATGGGCGCCCGTCCGAATCGCGACCGGCCCGACGACGATAAAGGCGGGCCGCCGCGCCGCAGACCGATGTTTCGCCGCAAGGTCTGTCGCTTTTGCGCCGACAAGACTTTGCTCATCGATTACAAAGACGTGCGGATGGTTTCGCAATTCGTCACTGAGCGCGGCAAGATGACGCCCAGCCGCATCACCGGCAACTGCGCGCGCCATCAACGGTTGCTCACCACCGCCATCAAGCGGGCGCGCAGCATCGCGCTGCTCCCGTTCACCACGGCCAATTCCTAGTTAGCCTTCGATCAGGTGGCATGTGCAGCGGTTCGGACTGATAAGTCGGTTTGCACTGGCGTTGGTTCTGAGCGCGCTGCTCTGTCTTAGTGTCGTGATTCCGCCCGCGGGCGTCGCCCTCGCGCCGCTTAGTGCACAGCCGGTGCTGAGCTTCGGTTTGCGCCACGGCATCGCCTGGGGAGCCGGCATGCTGGCGTTGGTGACCTCGCTGTTCGCGGTCTTTTTTGGTCAAGCACTGGGCATGTTGTACGGGTTTTTTGCTTTGCTCGGCGGAATGTTATTTGCCTTTTTGGGGCGCATCCGGGCCATCGAGTATCTCGTCCTTGGGACTAGCGCCGTGCTTTTTGTCGCAATGGGTAGCGTGCTTTACTACTTGTTCGGCTCCTGGAGCGCGATGGTGGCCGATTTTCAGGCGAGCGCCGCCAAACACGTCACCGCCGCACTGGCGGTGCAAGAAAAAATGGGTTGGTCGCGGGAAAGCATCGATGCCGTCAAAGAACGGCTGCCCGAGGCGATCGATGCCATGTTACGCATGCTGCCGGCGTTGCTGTTCATCACCACGGCTGTGATCGTGTTGATCAACGTCGTGCTCCTGTTGCGTCGCTTCCCTGAGCGGCGTCCCGAGTGGCTTTCCTTGGAAACCCTGCGCGATTGGAAAGCGCCTGAATATTTGGTCTGGGGCTTGATCGCGTGTGGCTTCGTCATGTTTATCCCCGGTTTGGAGTCGTTACGGGCAGCCGCGGCTAACCTGCTGCTGGTTATTGGCGGTTGTTACTTCGCCCAGGGGCTGGCGGTGATAGCGTTCTTTTTTCACAAGAACAATGTGCCGCGGTTTTTGCGAGCCGTTACCTACGTTTTGATTATGTTTCAGCAAATTTTCACGTTGCTGGTTGTTGGCTTGGGCCTGTTCGATCTCTGGGGCGACTTTCGCCGCCTGAGCAAAGACAATTTGAAGCCGAGCCAGGCAGCTTAGCGGAGGAATGATGGAAGTCATCTTGAAAGAAGACATCGCCAAATTGGGCAAGATCAGCGAAATCGTGCGCGTGCGCGACGGCTATGCGCGCAACTATCTCTTGCCGCGCGGCTTGGTGCTGGAGGCCAATAAAAAAAATCTCAAGACCTTCGAGCACCACAAGAAGTTAGTCGCCGACCAGAAGCAAAAGGTCATGCGCGCGGCGCAGGCCGTCGGCGACCAGCTCAACGGTGTGTCGCTAACGCTGCCGATGCGCGCTGGTGAAGAGGGCAAATTGTTCGGCTCGGTGACCAATATCCAGATCGAAAGGGCCCTCAAAGCCAAAGGGCTAAACGTCGACCGTCGCAAGATCGTGCTTGATGAGCCGATCAAAGCCGTCGGCGACTACGATGTGCCGGTGCGGTTGTCGGCCGATTTGACCGTGCCGCTCAAGGTGTCGGTGGTAGCCGCCGGCTGATCTAAGAATTTTCTCGCGCAAAGGCGCAAAGGACGCCAAGGAAAACAATCCGAACTTGGCGTCCTTTGCGCCTTTGCACGAGCCATTCCGATTGCTACCGTTCTTCTCCACCCGCACTCATCGCCACGCGAAATCCATAGTCTGCATAACGAAGGCTCGGGTCCAGCGAGCTGCGCGCGGCGCAGCGGCTGAACTTCACCCGGTGGCGCCACGAGCCGCCGCGCGAGGCGCGGCGTTTGCCTGCCGATGCGCCCTGTGGGTTTTTCTCGGGAGACTCGGCGTAGTAGTTCGCTTTGTACCAGTCGCTGCACCACTCGTGCACGCCGCCGCTCATATCGCACAAGCCGTAGTCGTTGACATCGCCCATGCCGACCGCGAGCGGACCGTCGTTTTTAGCGTCATAGCCGGGTAATGCCAGAGCGCTCGGCGCGAGGTCGCCCCATGGGTAATCTTTCTGTTCGAGACCGCCGCGCGTGGCTTTCTCCCACTCCGCTTCGGTGGGCAGCCGAAAAGGTTTTCCGCTGGTTTTCGTCAGCCATTGGCAATAGGCCCGCGCTTCAAACCAGTTGACGCCGACAACTGGTTTGTGTGGATCGGCGAACGGAGTTTCGTGCCAGAAGGGCGGCGCCGCCGCGCCGGTGGCTCCGACGAAGCAGCGGTAGTCCGCGTTCGTGACGGGAAACTTCGCAATCCAGAACGCCTTGAGCCAGACCCGGTGAACGGGTTTCTCATTGTCCTGGCCGGCGCCGCTGCCCATGAGAAAATTGCCGGCGGGAACAAGAATGAGCTGGCCATTCGATTCTGTTTTGTCGGCGCGCATGTTAGGAACGATGAAATCGCTATTCGATCCTTCGGACAGTCCCGGCCCAATGTCAACTCATGGTGACGTCGCAGCTCGTGCGCTGGCCCAACGCGGCCGCGCCTTGATTCTACTCGCGGCAATTTTGTGGAGCCTGGCCGGCGTCTTTATCAAGTTTCTCGATCTCCATCCGCTGGCGATCGTCATGTATCGCAGTTTTTTTGCCTCGTTGGTTTTTCTGCCGTTCTTGAAGCGAAGCGACCTTCGTTTGAGTGCACCGGTGTGGGTTTCGGTGCTGACTTACACCGCGGCGATCAGCGCGTTTGTCTCCGCAAATAAGCTGACGACCGCAGCCAACGCTATCGTGCTGCAATACACTGCGCCGGTGTTCGTCTATCTGTTTTCTTGGTGGGTGCTTGGCGAGAAGATTTCCAAGTTAAATGGCGCGGCGCTGGCCATCGCGATGATCGGTGTGGCGATCATCGCTCTCGATAGCGCCGGCGAGCCGCAGATGATTGGGGTGCTTTTGGCGCTCTTGAGCGGCGTGTTGTTTGCCGCTTTCATGCTCAATCTGCAGCGGACCGGCGATATCAGTCCCGTCTATCTGACATGGATGAACAATTTAGTCTGCGCGCTCTTGCTGCTACCGTTCGTGACCGGAAATTTGGCGATCACGATTGATCAAATCGCGATTCTTGCGGTCATGGGCGCGGTGCAGTTGGGGTTGCCCTATTTTCTTTTCTCGAAGGGACTCAGGTTTATTTCGCTGCAGGAAGCATCGTTGATTGCGTTGATCGAGCCGGTGCTAAACCCGCTTTGGGTTGCGCTGGTGGTCGGCGAAATTCCCGCGACGGCGACGCTGGTCGGCGGTGGGATGATTTTGCTGGGCCTCGGCGTGCGCTACGTCTGGCCACTGCTCAAGCCGCAGTCACCGTAGCGCGCGCCCGCTTAAAAAACACGCTACATGCCCGCGTTGCTCGGATGGCGGATCTTTTCAAGCTCTTCTTTCGGCAGCGCCTTGATGTCTTTGCGTAGCTCGTAGTTGATGTGCTGAATGTCTTCCGACGGCCCGGAGCGATTACCCATTAATACCATCGGCCCGCTGCCGGTGTTTTCCAATTGGTAGAACGACCCGCCAGTGATCGTTGCCGCCATGCCGGGTTTCATCACCGCCTTGCCGCCATCGGGAAAATGCATGGTACACTCGCCGTCGATTACGTAAAAAGTTTGGTCGGCGTTGTGGCAGTGCATGTCGTCGGCGTCGCCCGGCTTGGGATAAACATGCACCCAGGCATGGAACCGTTTGGTGTTGAAGATGACCTGGCGCTTGCCTTCGCCGGCCTTCTTCACCATGTCGACAATCTCGATGGGCATAGGCCCTCCGTTATTGTTGCTGCCCGAACCTAACAATCTCGGCAAGCCGCTGTCAAACCAGGAGGTCTTTGGTAGGCATGTGATTTTATCTCACCCGCCAGGTAAGCGCTTCGATTCCCCAGCGGTTTTATGATAGTTTCGGCTAAATTTTAGACCGTATTCAGGAGGAACTATGTCCACGAGCTGGGGATTACAAAATCGTTTGGCGCGTCTTATCAAGTCCGACGGTCGTGCCGTCATGTTGGCGGTGGACCATGGCTATTTCTTGGGCCCTACCAGCGGCCTCGAAGAGCCGCGCAAGACCATCGAACCGCTGATGCCGCACGCCGACTCGATCATGTTGACGCGCGGCGTGCTGCGCACATCAGTCGACGCCAACGCCGACAAGCCGGTGGTGCTGCGCGTTTCCGGCGGCACGAGCATACTGAAAGAGCTGTCCAACGAAGAGATTACCGTCTCGATCGAAGAGTGTATTCGGCTCAACGTGTCAGGGATTGCGCTGTCGATCTTCGTCGGCTCGGAGTTTGAAAAAGAAACCTTGGTAAGCCTGGCCAAACTCGTCGACGAGGGTGAAAAATACGGCATCCCGGTGCTCGCCGTCACCGCCGTCGGCAAAGACATGGCGCGCGACGTGCGCTACCTGGGCCTGTCGTGCCGGATTGCCGCTGAGATGGGCGCGCATATCGTCAAGACCTACTACTGCGACAACTTCGAAGAGCTGATTCAAAGCTGCCCGATCCCCGTCATCGTCGCCGGCGGCAAGAAGACCCCGGAGTTGGAAGCCTTGGAGCTCACCCACAACGCCGTCAAGGGCGGCGCCGTCGGCGTCGACATGGGGCGCAACATTTTCCAATCCGACTCGCCGGTGGGCATGATCAAAGCCGTGCGCGCCATCGTGCATGAAAACGTTTCGGTCAAAGAAGCGTTTAAGATTTATGAGAGTGAGAAGGCAGTTAAAGCGCGGAAAGCGAGCTAACTGAACGTTTGGCGTCTAGGGTCTAGCGTCTGGCGTTGTAAGATCGGACGACTAGTTTATGGCGAGCATCCGATCATTTAACGAGCTAGATGCTTGGTGTGCTGCCCGAGAATTGACGAAACTAGTTTATCTGGCGACGAGAGGGGCCACGTTTTCAAAAGACTTCGGCCTGCGAGATCAAATTCGCCGAGCCAGCGTTTCGATCATGGCGAATATCGCTGAAGGGTTTGGTCGAAGCGGGTCGGTTGAGTTTATTCAGTTTCTCGCGATAGCAAAAGGCTCGGCTTGCGAAGTCCTGTCACATGTATACGTTGCGTTTGACCAGGACTACGTAACTCAAGCCGAATTTGATCGGTTGAGTCTCATATTTCCCGCAGCTCGCTGCGGGCACCGTCAAATGGGGTTTCCAAAGGGGGAGGATCATCCCCTTTGGTCCCCTGCGGGGTTAATACCCCGCAGGGGAAATGCAGCGTTTATTGATTTAGCAGAACGAACGGTCAACTTAATCGGTGGATTGCCGAAGTATCTTCGGCAATCCACGATCAAGGGTGCAAAGTACAAACGATGACTGACGGTTGCCGTCCGGAAACGCCAGACCCTAGACGCTAGTCTCCAAACGAAAGAACCTATGCGCGTCGCCATGTACTACAACAACAATGACGTTCGTTTGGAGGAGCTGCCGACGCCGAAAATCGGGCCAGGGGAGTTGCTGCTCAAGACTCGGTCTAGCGGTATCTGCGGTAGCGATCTCATGGAATGGTATCGGGTGAAGAAGGCGCCGCTCGTGCTCGGCCATGAGATCACCGCGGAAATCGTTGAAACCGGAAGCGGGATTACGGAATTCAAATCCGGCGATCGGGTTTTCTCGACGCACCATGTGCCTTGTGGCAAGTGTCGCTACTGCCTGGCCGGCCATCAGTCGGTGTGCGATTTGTTGCGCACGACGCATTTCGAGCCCGGTGGATTTGCTGAGTATATCCGCGTGCCGAAGATCAACGTCGAGCTGGGCACGCTCAAGATTCCCGACTCGATGAGCTTCGACGAAGGCTCATTCATCGAGCCGCTGGCTTGCGTCGTGCGGGCGCAGCGCTTTGCCAAATTGACCGCCGGACAGACGGTGCTGGTGATTGGCAGCGGCATCTCGGGCTTGCTGCATATTCAGCTCGCGAGAGCGCGCGGCGCGGCGCGCATCATCGCCACGGATATCAGCGAATATCGCTTGAACGCGGCCAAGCAGTTCGGCGCCGACGTGATCCTACACGGGTCCGAAGATGTGCCGGCATGGTTGTTGGACGTGAACGATGGCCGTCTCGCTGATCTGGTGATCGTCTGTACGGCGGCGATGCCGGCGATTCACCAGGCGGTTAAGTCTATCGACCGCGGCGGCACGCTGCTGTTTTTCGCACCCACGGCTGCCGGCGTCGATGTGCCGATCCCGCTCTTTGATTTTTGGCGCGACGAAATCAGCGTCGTGACTTCCTACGCCGGCAGCGGTGAGGATTTGAAAGAAGCGTTGGCGCTGATTCGCGACCACAAAGTCCGGGTCGCTGGTATGGTGACGCACCGACTGCCGCTGGCTGAAACAGGCGTTGGTTTTCAACTCACCGCGAGCGGGCACGATTCGATCAAGGTTATTATCGACCCGCTGCTCTGAAGCGTTTGGCGTCTGGCTAAAGCAATGCGAGCCGACGGAGGGGCGCACTCTGAGTACGCGAACTGCGCGAAAAGAAACATTTCGCGCGCCACCGACCGCTGCGCGGACCGGAGCCGACCCAGGCAAAAGCACAAATTTTTCTAATCGCTCCGAGGATCGACACCCTCACCGGTTCAGCGATACATCTCTGGCAAGAAAAATAGGTGGTTAAAAAAAACTATACATTATTCGAAGAATCGAATGAGAAGGATTGATCGCATGCTTAGGCAAATCGGTAGGGGCTTGTCGCTGATCGCGTTGTCGCTGATCGCAACCAACGACCCCGGCGCAGCTCAGGAGCGGGTCAAGATCGCTTACAGCTCGGCAGATGCCTCCAACGTCGTCTGGTTCTCCGCTCTGGATGCGGGCATTTATAGAAAATATGGTTTGGACGTAGAGCTGATCTTCATCCAGAGCGCCACCATGAGTGTTTCCACGCTGGTTTCCGGCGACGTTCAGATCGCCAACAGCTCCGGCGGCGCAGTCGCGAGTGCGGCCGTCGCCGGGGCGAACCTGGTCATGACCGCGTGCTACATCAACACGCTGCCCTATGAATTGATCGTTCAGGAGTCGGTCAAGTCGATCGAAGATCTCAAGGGCAAGAATATCGGCATCAGCCGCGTCGGCGCCGCTTCGGATGTGGCGGCGCGGGTGCTGATCAGGGGCCTGGGGTTGGAACCGGTGAAGGACGTGGCGATCATGCAAGTGGGCGGGCCTTCGGAGCGGGCGGCGGCGTTCAGAACCGGGAAAATCGTCGGCTTCCCATCGCCGCCTGGGACCATCCACCTCGTCAAAGGCATGCCCCATCGGATCATGATCAGCACGGCGGATTTCAAAAAACGCTTCGAATTTCCCTTCACCTGCTCGACGACTAGCAAGAGTTACTTTGCGAGCAACCACGAGACCATGAGGCGGCTCACCATGGCGCTGATCGAGGCGACCCATTTTCTGAAAACCCGTAAGCAAGAGACGATTAAGTTCATCGCCAAGTACACGCGCCAGAGCAATCAGCAGTTTTTAGAGTCGTCCTGGGACGGCTACGTCAAGCTGCACGATCGCGTCCCGCTGGTGACCCGCGAAGGAACCGAAGTTCAGATCAAAGAAGCGCTGGCGCGAAAGCCCGGCGCTACACTGCGCGTCGAGGACATTGTCGACGACAGCATCGTCAGGGAACTGGAGAAGAGTGGTTTCATCGATAAAATCTACAAGTAAACGCCGGTATCGAGGCCTGCGGCCGATGATTTGCGCGGTGATTCTTTCCGCCGGTGAATCGAGAGGAACCATTAGAACCATTAGGGCTTGAATATGATTTAGTACAGCTAAGAAAGGCATCGACAGACGAGATCCAGCGCGGAACCCGCTTTGGCAACCCAGCAGTTTTGTCCCCGCAGGAAGCTGCGGCGAATATTCAGATTCATTGCCCGTGGGATGCCAGGCAACTTTTGATTTCATCGCTGGTCAGCGGTGCCCTGAACATCTCATTGCGCATGTGGACTCGTTGCAGGCTTACTTCCCGCACCGCCTTTTTCATTCGCGCCAAGTCCTGCCGGGTCTGGACTGCGCGGGCCGCTTCCCTGGCGGCGTCCTTATAGTGGCTCTTCTCGTCGCGATAGACGACCTCCATCGCCCTGGCGATCATTCTTTCGAGCCGGCCGCCTTTTAGCTTTCTTCCTTCGCGAAACATCCGCGCGCCGCCGCCTTCGGTGACGAGCACGGCGGCCCTATCGACGGCCGATCCCGAGTTGGCGTAAGCTCTGCGCAGATCGCCGAGTTTTTTCTCCTGCGGGAGTTGAAAGGTATCCTCGGCGGAAACCGCATGGCTCAGAAGATATTCGAGAACGTCCGCCATGAGCACGTAGTGATTGAACTCTTGAGTGAGTTGTTCCAGGAGCGAGTGATATTGGTGGCGCCCGATGGTTTTGTCGATCTCGGCAAAACTCGCCACCAGATTGTTCATTTCTTTCTGCAGCCCGGTGAAGTAACCGTCCACCGGATGGAGTTCCTTCCACAGCTGCGCCTTGAGCCAAAAAATATGATCCTCGCGCGTCGGCTTGCTCTTGAAAAATCGCCGAACGATCGTCGCCTCGGTTTCCCAATAGGGCAGCGCAGTCGCTATAAGATCCTGTTCGACGTCTTTCATACCGCGATTCGCCTTTCTTGAGTCCGCAGCTCGATCCGACCCTGCGAAGTACCACGCTATTATTAGAAATGTCGCAACATCGTCAAGCTAGATTTGCTTGGCAAATCCTTGAGGGTATGGCCATGGGGACTTGATTGAATTGACACACTTCGACTAAAAACTGGAGTTTGTCAATCTAGTCAAGTCCTAGAAAAAAGAAAAAAAAGAAAAAAAAGGGGTCAAATCTATGTTTACTCTTAAGGGGTTTTTCACTCGACCCACGACGGTGCAACCGAAAATATGTCGCGCCGACGCCGCTTTGCTATCGGTCTGCTCCACTCCACACACAGGCGTCAAAAACGTCGCCCAGAAAACGCGCTGCCTCAACCGCAATACCCGCGCTGTCTTCGACTACCTGAACATGACTCGTGACTCCGCCTCTACTCGCCTTGCCTCTGTGCTAAAATGAGAACAAATTTACCCTGTGGTGCAAGTCGTGGCGCTGGCGCGCCCGGAGCTGATCTTGGAGGTCAACGCGACGGCGGTGATCGCGTAAAGGAACGGATTCGATGCGCTGGTGCCCGATGAATAGAAGTTGCGGCTTTTGGCGTTGCTGGGCGGTCGCGGCCTGCATTCTCGGCGCGGTGACCAAGAGCAGTTCTTATGTCGTAATTTCGCGGCCCGAGATCGACAGCGTCAATCACCGGCATCGGCGCGACGCAAAAGAAGATGGAGCGCGACCTGGACGAGATCACGCGCCTGCTCAGGGCGCTGAGTTCGCCGACGCAATATATGCTTGATCAGCCGGAGTACAGCGTGGCGCTTTACCAGCGGGTCATGCGCGCCGACGAGCCGCTCGCCGACCGGCGACTTCGTCGAGCGCGAAAGATTCGCTTGACTGAATCTTTGCGGCCAGGCAAGTTAACGCACGTTTGACGGCAGTGAAGCGGATTTCAACGTTCGTATTGCGGCCGGATGTCCGGCCCCGGAGGTGTTCCATGATCAAATGGTCAGTGCTGCTGCGCGTGGTGAGTGCCTTGGCAATTATCATCGCGATCTTCAGGCAGGACGCAAGGGCGCAAGACTTCTATGCCGGTAAGACGATTCGGATCATCGTCGGCTTTCCTGCCGGCGGTGGCTTCGACACCTATTCTCGGGTGATCGCCCGCCATATGGGCAAGCATATTCCCGGTAATCCGGCGTTCGTCGTCGACAACGTCACCGGCGCGGGCAGTTTGGTGGCGGCCAATACGCTTTACAAAGCCGCCAAACCGGATGGCCTTACCATTGGCAACTTCGTCGGCAACCTAGTCTCGCAGCAGCTATTCAACGGTCCTGGCGTCGAGTTCGACGCGCGCCGTTTCGAGTGGATCGGCGTACCGACCCGCGACAACGTCGTCTGCGCGCTGACCAAAGCCAGCGGCATCACGAGTATCGAAAGCTGGATGGCCGCCAAGACACCGGTGAAGTTGGGCGGCAGCGCGCCCGGCACGACCAATGACGACAGCGCCAAGCTGCTTCGGGCGGCGCTCGGACTACCGATTCAACTGGTTTCCGGCTACAAAGGCACGGCACCGATCAAGCTCGCTGCCGAAAGCGGCGAGATCGATGGCGGCTGCTGGGCCTGGGAGTCGATCAAAGTCATGTGGCGCCAAGGTCTCGATGCCGGCCAAGTAAACATCATCCTGCAAGCGGTGCCGAAACCAGTCGCCGATCTGGCGAAGGTGCCGCTGGCGATCGAGCTGGCGAAGTCCGACGAAGGGCGCAAGCTCATCGAGATCGGCATCCATTCTACGGCATCGATCACCCGTCCCTACGCGCTGCCGCCGGGCACGCCCAAGGATCGCGTTCAACTGCTGCGCCGGGCCTTTCGCGAAACTCTCAAGGATAGGGAATTCCTCGCCGAGGCAGCGAAATCCAAGCTCGATGTCGATCCGGTAAGCGGCGAAGAAGCGGAAAAGATCATCAGCGGACTGTTCAAACTGGACGCGACCATGATCAAAAAGATGTCCGAGGTGCTCAAGTAGCCGGTGCGCCAGCGGAAAAACCGTGACAAGAAGTTTTCAGTTCGACCCCGAACTTTGCCTGTTGCAGAACACGTGAGCTGCATAGTCCAAATCTCACAGGCACCATATCTGGAGTGCAGCAGCAAGATTCAAGACTTGACCCTTTTTCGACTTTTTCGATGACCCTCCCTCGACCACGCGTGAGCAGACCAAGCTGACGAAGTGCTATGATTTCCCGCAAGAGCATTGGAAGCACATGCGGACTTTCAACGTCGTGGGGGAACTCAGAACGAGGGAAGCAAAGTGACCCCTTCCCCGTGACTCCTCTACTTGGTGGGCTCAAAACTAATGCGGCGTACCCGCCAGAATGTGATTCCTAATTGCCTCGGCTATAACCTTGTTTCCTCTAGTGTTGAGGTGTCCATCGACCGCCATGTAATAATCATCGTATCTCGCCCGGCTTTGTTCCGCCTTCCGCTGCAGCAGCGGCTTCGACGTTAGATAAGGGGCCTTATTGGAGTGGAACAAATTTGCGAGGAATGCATCTCTCCAGCCATCATTAGCGGTAAGTGCCCACTTTGGATGGAAAATTAAGAACACATAATTCAACTGCCTCGTACGCAAATCTCGCATAATCTCAAGAAGAATACGCCGATTGATTGCCTCTATCTTTTCTTTCATGTCCGACAATGCGGCAGCTCTAAAAAGATAGTTCTTGAGGCGCCACGGTGGCCACGCGTTGCGGACGTACATCTGAAATAAATAAGATCGTATTTCAGGAGGATGATCGGAGAGGAAAGAGTCGAACGATGAGTCAATGGGGACGCCCGATAGAACAAGTCGATCGTTGACCAATCTGTAGATGGGCTTCTGGCCGGTTCTCACCGATGGAACGCTTCGATCGAGGTCCTCGGTAAACACGCTCAAAATCACATAGGGATTTGTGTATTGCCCGATAGTTTTCTGATACAGAAGAAAAATTTGCTCGACGCCATAACCACCCACCCCATAGTTCAAGAGAAAGTAATCCTGCGAAAAGCGAGGGTCGCTGTTGAGTATTCCCTGGAAGCATTCTTCTGGACCGACAACGCACGCCGCGAACGAGTCGCCGTAGTCTTAATCACTGTGTGATGCCGGAAGTTCAAAAAAGCCGTCAGCCGTTGGCAGGCAACCCGGAAGATTCCAGGACTGAATGTAATCATCTATTTGTTTCTGCAGCTGCCGCAACTGCTCCAAGAGGTCTTCGGCCGGATAGGCCGCAAAACGGTATCCGGTTGGTCGAGACGAGCTAGGCTCGACGGGTCTTCGAGATCAAAGTAGTTGAGCGATTTCGGCGCCACGAACTGCCGCGCCAGCGTGGTCTTGCCACACTGACGCAGGCCCAAGAGCGCGACCACGCGGCCACGCTTCAAAGCGGTCCGCACGAACCGGAGGTCAGCTTTACGATCAATCATGACGACATTATCCACCTTGAAAATCCCGTAGTTAATGCGGGATTTTCAAGGTAGTGTGCTGATGACGCTGGCACTTTATCCAGCTCTGGCTTCCCTCGCGCAGGAAGAGAATGCGCGAACAGAGAAACTCCGCTTCGTCCATGCGATGCGTCGAAAACACCACGGCCTTGCCTTGCTTCGCGGCTTGCGTCACCACGTCGAGAATCACAACCCCGCGACTTCAATCATCGCATCCAGATAGGACTATCGTATCTTGGGGGACTTCCGTTGATGCCGGAAACATGATCTCAGGCTTCTTGCCTACAGTAGGGCTCTGCAGGCCTTGCGAGGTCGCGTCCGGCGCCACCGCGCGGTAAGCCGAACTACGGTTTCTGGAACTCCAACACAAACTCGTCGTTGGGCTGCGCCGGCTTGAACACACTTTTATCGCGCGGATCGGCGGGGTTACGCAGAAACTGCCCTTCCGCTATCAGCTTGAATCCCGCGGCCTCCACTTCTTTGCGCAGCAGTGCTTCTTCGATACGGTGCAAGCTTTTGGATTCGCTAATCCCGGTGCCAGGCCTTCCGGAATGATCGGCGACAATGTAAAAGCCGCCCGGTTTTAACGCCTCGAACACCGCGCGATTCACCCGCGCGCGATCGGCCTGCGCCCAGCCAAGATCGTGGTAAACGAACATGAAGGTGACAAGGTCAATCGAGCCGGGGGCCACGGCCGCCGGCAACGGGTTTTCAAACGGCTGCACGGTCAGCGTCAAGTTGGAACCCGGATAGTTTTTTAGCCGCTCGCTAAAACTTTCCTTGACAATGTTTTTCATGAATTCCGGACTGTTGTGCGCATACACGCGGCCACCGGCGCCAACAATACGCGCGAGCAGTTCGGCGGTATAACCGCCACCCGATCCCACATCGAGAACGCGCATGCCGGGCCGCGCGTCGACAAACGCCATCATCTCGTGCGCCTTGCGCCGGGTGTCGTTGGTCTTGTCCGCGTCTCTGCGATCCGGCGCGGCGAGGATGGCGTTCAATTGATCAGCGCCAAGCGGCCGCGACTGCGTAGCGCAACCCGTCAGCGCCAGGGCCAAAAACAACGACAGCCAGCAGGTCAATCTGGCGTTGGTCCCAATGCGTATTTGCGTCATTTCAGAATCTCCTCTCAAGAATCCCACGTTTATGGTTTTGCCTCTGCAATTGGCGCCCTCTTCATTCTCTGGTTCGGCCGGCATCGTCGCCACCCCAGAGTTAGACGGTTCGCAGACCGGTCCCCTGCTCCAGCCCGTAGAAGCGGCGTGGGTTGTCGCAGAGAATTTTTTCGATCACCGCCGGCGCTATGGTTTTCTTGCGCCGCATCACACCTACCATACCATCTGCTTTGGATTGATCCTGGTGGCCGTAGTCCGAGCCCATGATGATATGGTCTTCGCCAATGTGCGTCACGAGATAGGCGAGGTCTTCGTCCGCTTCGGCGGCAATGTAGAGCCGGTAGTCGCGGAATAGCTTCGGGCCCCATTCCAGGGCGGCATCGGCGTCGCCGCCGGAGTTCAGTTTGGCGCCGCTGGAACGTTTCAAGTGGTGTAGCACGTAGGGTACCCAGGAGGCCGACGCCTCGATGAAGCCAAACCGCAGTGCCGGAAAGCGTTCGGGAATCTTGTGGGCCACGAGGTCGCGAAAGGCGAACAGCGGCAATGACCGCACGTGCGGCAAGTTGTGGCTGAAGCTGCGGTCAAAGACTTCAGTGACTTTCGGCGCACCGGCACCGGTGTGAATGCAAATCGCCATACCCAAGCGGTTGGCGGCCTCGTACACCGGAAAAAAATAGGACTCTGCCAGGGAGCGGTCTCCCTCGACGCCGCGAAAGAACACGCCCACCGCGCCGTGGTCGCGTGCGGTTTCGATCTCGCGCACCGAAGCCTGCATGTCGCGCAGCGGTGGAACAACAACCCAGCGCAAGCGATCGCCGCCCTGTTCCCAGGCTTTGGCCAGGTAACGGTTGTAGGCCGCACAGATGGCCACCTCAAGGTCGACCTCCACCGGCAGATAACCTAGTAACAGCGTTGGAAAGACGACTTCAGCGTCAACGCCGCGCAGGTCCATGTCTCTTACCCGCGCGGCGGCGTCGGTGATGTAGCGCACCGACTTTGCGATGTCCGTGCGCGCCTCTTCCGCGTCGGACCCGCCGACGGCGACAATCGCGCTGCCTTTGCCAAAGCGCTTGGGCACGGCGACACCATCGATCAACCAGACCTGATTGTTTTGTCCGTAGACACTGTTATCGGTGGTCGACGCCAATACCGGCCGACGTGGATAAAGTTTCGGATCAAAGAGCTCCCACATCCCAGGATGTTCGATAATATGGGTATCTGCATCGACGACGCCAGCCATGAGTATTCTCCAGTATTAAGTTTTTTACTCTTCAGCACCACGAAGAGCACGAAGGACGCGAAGGTTTTGGATAACTAAGACTCCGAACTTCGTACTCTTCGTGTCCTTCGTGGTGAAAGTATCCTCACAGTAAACCTAGAAAACCCAAGTTTTTGATCTTGCGAAGCCGCTTTTTCTACTGAAAGGCGATCATATCCGTACGGCTCAAGGTTGAGGCGTTCGCTTTCAGCGGTTCGTTGGTGGGGTTGGCACTGTTCTGATTCAATATTTGGAACTGGCCGATCGCCACTTCGTAGTCCGTTGCGGCTAAGCTCGCGTCCGTGGGCACGACGACGGTGTAGCCCCGCAGTGTGGCTCCGACCGATGTGTAGACCACCGAGCCGCTGACCTTCCAGCCCGTGAGAATCAGTGTCGCAATCCCCTTGGCCTTCAGCGTTTTGTCGAGATCGGTGTTGTAGAATCGGTCCTGACCATACGACTTGACGATGGGGTCGGCGGGAGCGGGGGCAACCTCCGCCATCCAATTCGAGCTTTCCGGCTCTTTGGTGGAATACAGGACGAACACGCCGGCCTTTCGTGATCGAGCCAAGAGCGAGGCGAGTGCGGGCATCATGACGCCGGTGCAATTCGGCTGGCTCTTGCAGATACGATCGATCATGTCGAACACCAACAAAGCCGTCGTCGCGGGTTGGAGGACGACTTTGACCGGGTCGGGAAGGGCCGGCATTTGCAGCGTCAGTAATGACATGGGTTTCCCTCCGTAGAGCGCGAGCGTTAGAGGTTAATCTTAGACCTCTTGCATGACAAGAAATGGGTGCCGCGTCAATTGGTTTCTTCCGCGAGGTCGCAGCAACCGGCAAAGATAGTCAAGATTCAAAAGAACGACCCCGATTGAGATTAAAGTTAACATGCATGTCGAGGTCCTATGATGACAGGAATCCGTAACCCTTTGCTTTGGGCATTCATTTCCAATTCATTTCCGCCTTGTTTCCCCAATGCGTTACTCGCAGACATCCACAAACACCCCATCCGGGCTCGACGTGACGTGTTTACAGTAGCGGCAGCCGGCGATCAGCGCCGTGCGCCGCTCGCCTTCGCTGGGTTCGGCGATGATGCGCTCGCGCATGTCGGGATCTTTTTCGCGCAGCGCGGCTAATTCTTTTTTCACCGTCTCGACGTTGTCGACTTGGAAGCCGATGTGTTCGATGCCGGGGCGGTCGATGCCGGCGCCTTCGAAATCGCTCATCTTCCACGGCGCGACGACGATCGTCATCTTGCCGTCCGTGAGATAGAAGTTGGGATCTTCCAAAGCTTTTTCTTCTTCCTTTAAATCGAACAAGTCGCGGTAGAACTCAGCAATGGCCGGCGCGTTCATGACGCGCAGCTTGATATGATGGATGCGCCGCGGCTGCTCTCGTTGTTTCTCCGTGTAAACGTCGCGCCGGTTCGACATGCCTTCTTGCGTCAAGTCGAAATAGTTGCCTTCGGGATCGTGCGCGCCGTAGGTGGCAAACGGCCGGTTCGACGGCCGCTTGAGCACGGCGACTTGGGGATATTTTTTCTTGATGCGGCGGATCGCTTCGTCGACGTCGTCGACGTCGACGCCAAAATGATGCAGCCCCGGCACATAGCCGGGCTTGCGGCCGATCACCGTAACGCCGACGTAGCCGTCGCTGATGCTGACGGCATAATTCGTTCGAATCGCTTTCTCTTCTTCTTCCGATCCAGGCTTCGAGCGTTTCATGCCGAAGGCGGCCTCGAAGAACTTGGCTTCGCGGACAAAGTTTTCACTGACAATGGCGGCGTGTTGAATCCTTGTTAACACAAAATCTCCCTGAGGTCGGTTGTTCCAAAGGTTTCAATTGTTCCAGATGTTCTAGCTACTCGCGTTCAATCACCCATGACACTTGGAACCCAATGGAACTTTTGGAACCTATGGAAGGCGCGTCACTTTCCAATGACGCGCTTGAAGAACCCTTCTTTTTCTAATTCATCCAGAGTGCTCTCGTCGACGTACTTCGCAACGGTCCGATCCACCTTGGGATTTTTCTCGGCAACCATATCCAAAGTGTTGCGAATACCCTGCTGCGAAATGCGGGTTGGAAAGACGAAGCTCGTGGCAACGTATTGATAGGTCTCTTCGATGGCTTTGGGGTTCTTTTGCTGCAGCCACTTTGTCAACACCGCCGTGGCGCGCTCCTTGTTGTGGATCATTTGATAGGTCGCCTCCGCGTAGGCTTGCTGGTAGCGCTTGATCAAGTCGCGATTCTGCTGCAGGAACGAGCGGCGCACCACCATGACGTTCATTGGAAAAGCGGCGGTTTTCATGTCGCGCATGTGCGCCAGTATGCTCATGCCCTGACGCTGGGCCTCGCCAATTTCCGGTTGCGCCAGCACCGTCGCATCGAGCACTTTGGTCATGAGGCCCAAGTAACGCTGCGGCGCGCCGCCGGCCTGCAGTATAGTCACCGCGCTGCGCGGCACATTCCACTCTTTGAGCGCGAGCAAGACCGCGAGCTCGTTGGCGCCGCCAAAACCGACGATGCCGACTTTCTTGCCGGCGAGATCGTCGGGTTTGCGAATTTCTTTCTGCGCCACGAAGCTGAAGGGGAACGTGTTGAGCGAGCCCGAGATCATCACCAGATCGGCGCCTTGATTGATCGCGTTGATGGTCGTTACCGCGTCGACCTGGGCGAAGCTGACGCTGTTGCCAACCAGTGCTTGAAGCTGCCGCGTAGAGCCCGGCGTTAAGACCAGATCGGCACTGATACCGTACTTGGTCAGCAGGCCAAGATCTTTCGTCGCCCACAGCGGCGATTGAAAACCGGCGAAGCCGGCGTAAGCGATCAGGTGGTCTGCCGCTAGCGCAGCGGTTGACGCCGTCGACAGCGACAGACTGAGAACGAAGAGCTTAAAAAACATGACGAGTTTGTTCATTGTGAATTTGCCTAGACTTCGCGGCTGCGCGTGTATGCTTTCCAGTCCACTGATTTCGCGATGACATCGGAGAGCACCACGATATTGTTAAAGCGGTTCGACTTGGCATCGCGCACGAGGTGCTGCGGGTCGCGCCCATCTTGCACTTCTTTGATGGCGTTGAGAATCAGTTTGCGCGCGGCGACGATCGCTTTGTCGGAGGAGACGAGATTTTCCTCGCTGCGGTTTTGCACCAAGCCCTGCGACTCGGTGGCGAAGGCGTCGTGCACTTGAAAATTGGTGCCCATACCGGTGAACGTCTGAGTCTGCATCGAAGCGCGGTCTTGCTGGTAGCGATTCTCCTTGTTGCGCGTCAAACGATAATCGGGCGTTAGCTCGCCGCGGCTGCGCGCGCGCAGAAAATCGTCGAGCGGCTGGTCGCGGCTGAAGGCGAAAATATATTTCCAATGGCTGTGATCGTCGATCGGCACGTGCCAGTGAGCGGCGTAGCCGCTGCCCACCGTCGAGCCGCCAAAGGCAGCGAGGTTCGGCATGATAAAACTTGTCACGCGCAGGTAGCGCTTGTCCGCGCTGGAATCGCGCAGCGTATAGATGCGCAGGCCAAAGTCGGTGACCTCGACCTCAATGGTTGGCGCAATGTCTTTGCCCAACAGCGCGTTGTCAGTGGCGTTGGCGCCCGGGACGACACGCAGCCGTGCGACCTGCGCTTCATTGATCACCTGATGCAAAAACGACAGGTGCACAGGGTCGATATTGCCCTCGTTGCCCTGCAAATAGTTACAGTCGTAGAAGGCTTTGGTCACCGTCCGATACTCCGGCGCTGCATTGAGAAACTCATAGGCGGGCAAAAGCGGCGGTTCACCGGGGCCCATGTAGGTAAAAATAACCCCGCCGACGTCCTGACAAGGATAAGCCGGGTGGCGAATCTGATTCTTGTTCGCACCGCCACCCGGCTCCCCAGGTTGGTCGATCACTCGTCCATGAATGTCGTAAAGCCAACCGTGATAGAGGCAGCGCAAGCCGCCATCTTCGCAGCGGCCGTAGCTCAAGTCGGTGCCGCGGTGGGCGCAGTGCAGGCCGATCAATCCGACACGTCCATGATCGTCGCGAAAAAGCGCCAGCTCTTCGCCAAGGATTTTCACTTTGAGCGGCGCGCCGCCCGGGGGAATTTCTTCGGCCAGCGCGACCGGTTGCCAGTAGCGGCGCATCAGTGCACCGCAGGGGGCGTTGGCGTTGGTTTGGGTGAGCAGGGCGTTTTCAGCTTGAGAAATCATCGTATCTCTCCGTTGAGAGGTTGTGCAACGCTGGGCCGCGATGTGATCGCAGGTGGGTTTCCCATACTATTTCAGGTTTCTTTCGGCAAGTCGGTCCATAACTCCGCTCTAAGCCCACGCGGGTTTCAGAAACTGTAGGGTTTTCAGGAAGTTTTGGGGTATTGGGATTCGCCCATTGGGCGAGTTTTTTCTTGACTTGTATCTGGTTAGTGTTTTATATTT